>JAEOTB010000099.1 GCA_016840065.1 Candidatus Hermodarchaeota archaeon
TGATACATAGATCGTCAGGCTTTCCTTCTGGTAGGTGACGGTGTCGTTATCTTCGAAGACTAGCTGGGCTGGAGCCGACATGTAGGTGCCCTCGGTTGTGAAGGTTACCTGATAGGTGTGGGAGTAGCTTTCACCGGGAGCCAGGCTTGTGATGTTCTGGCTTAGGGAGCCGCTAAGGGTGTATCTTCCTGTGCCATCGTAGAGATTCCAGGCTAGTGTGTCGTTGATGTAGATGTTGTAGAGGGTCTCATCATCCTCGTTGGTGACATTGAGGGTGACTGTTGCCGCTTCGTCCGGTGCCAAGGGGTCGGGTGTGATGGTCTTTTCGATGAAGAGGCCCGGTGGGAAGTCACCGGTGAAGTTGATCACGATGTTGGGTATTGAGGGTGTTGCATGCCAGGTGCTGTTCCCCCGTTCCACCGTCTCTGGGACCGTGGGTCCTGTGGAGTTGATGATGGTCATGTCCCCTGGGGTGTAGTTGTGGATTATTGTATCTGTGGGGAACAAGGTTACGAACTGAAGGGCATCTAGGCTTGTGCCAAGGTCGATGGTGCCGGTGCGCCCAGTGAACTCGTTCAAGTCGAAGATTTGGGGCTCATCACCGTAGAATTTGTCTCGGTGGCTACTCACCCAGCTAGCTGTTGTCATCGCTCCAGGAACCTGTCTTGATAAGGCGCGACTGGATTCATTTGTGAAGGATGAGGGGTTGACAACGCCGTAGAGTCCGAAGCCGCCTATAGAGTCTTCAGCGAGGGTTGGTGTGCAGAGCTCAGATGTACCGTCTCTTGTGGTTCCGAGGTCCGCCATGAAAGTCTGGTAGGTGTCACGGCCTTCTGTTGGTGTACCTGAGTATCCATAGGCTTCGACTCCTAAGGTCATGGTGCCGATGGTGATGGGTGGAAAGCCGATTACGCGTTCATAGGAGATTCCAAGGGCGTCCTCATATTCTAGGTGGATTGTGTTGCCCCATTCCAATGTCTGTAGTGGTGAAGCATCGCCTGTAAAGAAGATCAGGATCGAGTTGGGAGGGAGAAGGCCAAGGATAGTGGTGAAGATTGTACCCATTCCTTCGCCTCCTTCATCTAGGCTGGTGTTGAACATGACTTGGAAGAAGTAGTTTAATGAGTCTTCATATTCGCCCCATCGGAACATGGCGGCTGAGAATAGGACCTGGGAATAGTGTTCGCCTCCGGTGTCCAGTCCTCCTATCCCGTCACCAGCTGATATCAGGGCGGCTGTTAGGGCGCCGTCATAGCTTATGATGAAGGTACCCACATCAGCTTCCCCAGTAAGGTTGAGGTCCTGACGTACAAGATGTTGGGGAGATGATTGGGTGAAGGAAACAGCTTCTTGTTGTGCGGGAGCCACGGGGTGTCCTGCGGCGATGGGAGATGTGAAGCCACTCAGGAGGAAGAGGAGGCTTAGGGCAAGTATGGCTAGGGTTTGTGGGCGCAGGAGTTTTCCGGCAAAGTTGGGGGTTGGATTTGTTTTCATTTCTTGTTTACCTCACATTATTTGGCTTCACGTGTTTTCGGGTTTTTTGATGAGGCGGCCTATGAAGCCGCCGATGAAGATGCACACAATTAGGATGATGAGGTTCTTCACGCCGTTGATGATGATTGGCATGAAGGTGCTCAGGATGAGGCTCAGTATGTTGGTTGGGTCTGCCATGATATCGGGCAGGCTAGCCATGTTCTCCATGAGCAGGCTGATGATATCACCGATGACCGGGGAGCCCAGGATATCGAACATGCTAACATCAGGGGGGATTGCTCCCAGTAAGCCTGTGAAGTCAAAGGATCCGATGTCTGAGACCATGGGGATGATTATGTTGGCAAAGCCGAGAACCATCAGTAAGAAGGCAACCGCGAAGATAATTATACCAATGCCTATGGATCCCCAGGTGGAACGGGCGAGGAGACCAGCTACTAGCCCTACGACAACCCACAGGATTAGCACTGTGGTGTAGGCGAAGGGGTCTGCGAGAAGAATGAAGAGGAACATGAAGGCGAAGCGGAGCCAGGACCCGAAGAAGGGAGCCAGCCAGCTTACAAGGGCATTGTATTGGGGTGGGAAAAGGTAGAAGGCAAGGACAATGGTGAGCAAGAGACCTACAGTTATTCCGATGAGCTTACGTCCCATATGATTCATCCTCAGGAAAATAACTTGATAGTCTCTCCTCCCAGTTCTAAGCCTATTAAGCTTACTAAGTGTTGAAGGAGTAAGTGTTCCCATTGAGACCTTCGCAGATTCGATTCCGAAATCGTTGGAGCTAGTTCTCGAATGGCTCTGAGATTCCAATCCGTCCTGCAATCCTTAGCAGAAACTTCCTCCGATGCTCATCTGTGACATCAAAGAGCACAATGGCTAGCAATGATAGTATTGTGTAAAGAGGCACAACGACTAATGTTGCCATCAACACAATTACATAACTATTTCCGTAATGTGTTGAGATTACTATTGCGGTGAAAAAGAGGGAAACAATGGTTGTGAGCCCGGCGTACCCTTTTAGGAACCCAAGGTACCACCCTCCAAGACTGTTGATTTCCAGTAATTCACCGGTTTCCTTTGCTTTCTCTTTATTGGAAACCAAGATGCTTGTATCGAGTAAACTCCAAGCGGGCGCGAATAACGCGATGGAGAGACCCATCATCACGGGCATCCATGCAATAAGGCCCAACTCGATTGTGAATGTCTGGGTAACTGCAGGGTCAACAAACAAATCGAGTATTGCTGGATAATCTATCAAGATTAAGACGATGCTAATCGCGAGTAACGCTGGAAAGAAGCCACGAAAGAACCCTTTGAATTTATCATCTTGTGTCGATGGACGCTCTTGGATGGCGTAGACCTTCTTTCGACCGATGATGTATTTGTGAAGATAGAGATAAACTGGTCCTAAGAGGTACCCGGAAACAAGTACACCTGCAACTGTTGCTAGTGTATTGACGGTAATGAAAAGGGCAACTGACTGTCCAAGGTTTAGCGTATTCGGGATGTACCTAATAGCTTCAGCAAGGAATGAGGTACCTGCTTGATCTGTCAATAGGATTAGAGGGAGAACTATGGTGAGAATGTAAAGAATGAGGAGTATAATTAGCGGTATCCTGTATTTCTTGAAAAACGACACAGCTTTTCACCTAACCCAGTTTGCCATACATTCACCTATATATTCTTTTGATAATGTTTGTGAGGTCCTTGTTTTACTTGTAAAGAAAGCGTAAAATGGTTTTTTACTAGAGCTAGTATGTTTCATAGATGGTAAAGATAACATTGAAATATCACGGTACATTGGAGGATACTCTCTCGGGAAAGAGACGGTTAACCGGAATCCGTCCACGGAGGATTTGTGATGTCTGAAAAAGTAGCCAAGTTATTTATCCTGGGTGCAAGCATTTTCTTCTTTCTGAACGCCATCTTCTTCCTTTCCGCTGCTGGCACTCTCATTCCTCAAATGATATGGCTTATCGCATTTTACCAACCTATCAGTATTACATACTTTGTACTCTCCATTGGTTATGTAATCTTCATTGGAGCAGGGTTTGTTATTCTAAGTGTATTGATAGCGTTTCCCATAGTCTTAGGCTATCTACTTGGTGTTCGTTGTTATCAATGGAGAAGCGATCCAGCTTCTCACCGTGTCAGTCTAGTCTTTGTGGGAATCATCGGTTTGTTAACTCTGTCACCCGTCGCTAGTCTCCTCGCGGTTCTCGCAGCAGCAACGAGTGGTGCGCCCCTCGAATTCAATGACTTTAACCTTGCAAGGATTGAGCTAACAGAAGGGCGACTAAAAACTGGCTTTCTGACTCTTGTTGGGTGAGCTAGCGAGTAGGGCACAATACGCGAAAGTATACTGCACGAAATCAGAGCATCGTATCTCTGTTTTTTATCAAGATGCTAGAAGTAGGCTATCCGCTTGGTCTTTCGTCTGACTAGCAGGTGAATCTGGTTGAGACCTTCGCGGTGAGATACTACAAAGAAACTCGTGTATTCCAAGATAGGAAGAATCGATCCTGTTAAAAAAAAAGGGGAGAGGAGAAGAGGCGGTGTTTACCTCTTCCTCTTGCATAGTACGAATTGGTGGAGCAGAAGCAACAGCACCGCGACGACGATTATGAGGACCCAGTGGAAAATCATTGGGAGATTGGCTGTGAAGAAAGCTGCCCAGGCAGGTGCTTCGATGGTTACCGAGAAGTCCCCAGATATCACGTTCCCAACCGAGTCGGTCACGGTGACACGGAGCCCATAGACACCAAAAGGTAGCACCACAGCAATGGAGACAACACCATCGCTGCTAACGGCGAATCCGGTGTTGTTGAGCGCCCAGGCCACGCTGAAATAGGAACTCACGTTCAGGTCATAGGCAAGGCCGATACCGTAGGGCACTGTCTGGTCGGCGGGTGCCGGGTCCCAGGCCAGGGGATATTCGGTCTTTACCAGCCAGCCGTTATAATCGTCGTATGTGGGATCAGCTGCCTCGCCTGCGGCTACGATGTCGCCGTTGCCGCTTTCCACTAGGGCATAGAATTCCTCGTTGGGAGGTCCGCCGTAGCTGCTGTTCCAGAGCATGTTACCGCTAGAGTCTGTGCGGATAAGCAAGCCGTTGTCTCTGTCCCCTATCTCATTATAGCCGGCAAGGACGAAGCCGCCTTTACTGTACTCGATTAAATCCCTGGCGCCAACGTAGTCAGGTTCATCGTAGGTCATGTTCCATAAGAGGTTGCCGCTGACGTCGGTGCGGATGAGCCATGCGGCTGTGTCAACAGCAGCGTAGCTGTAAGTCATGCCTGCGATGGCATATCCACCATCACTGCACTCGACAATCGAATTACCCCGATCCATACCTGCGCCACCATAGGTCTGGTTCCAGAGGTGGTTGCCATCCTCGTCGGTGCGGATAAGCAGCGCATCACTAGTGTAGCCAGTGATGGCATATCCGCCTCCGGAGACCTCCACCAGGTCAGCCCCTTGCTCATTGCCTGTACCGCCGTATGTTTTATTCCATTCCATGTACCCAAGGTAGTCTGTGTGCACCAGGTACACATCGTCATTGCCGCCACCATAACTCGTGGTAGTCGCAGCGATGGTGTACCCACCATCAGAACACGCTACAACCTGAAGTGGGTCCGTTTCGAAGTATGCGCCACCGTAGGTGCGGTTCCATACAATGTTTCCGCTGGCGTCGGTGCGGATGAGCCATAGGTCAGCAAGGCCAGCGCCGTAGCTATAGGTCCATCCTGCGAGGATGTAGCCGTCGCTCAATGCTATTACATCGTATAGGCGGTCAGTGCCAGTGCCGCCGTAGGTCTTGTTCCAGAGGTGGTTACCGTTTGCGTCGACGCGTACGAAGTATCCGTCTTTGCGGGTGGTCTCGATTGATCCAACCATGGCAAAGCCGCCGTCGCTGCACAGCGCCATACCTTGGAACCATTGTTCGCTGGTGTTGCCGTATGTCTTGCTCCAGGTTTCTGGTGGTCCAACCGTCCGGGTCACCATTGCTGGTGTGAGCCTGTCATTGGATGCCAAAGGCAAGCTGGACTGGGTTGTATCGATTAGGGGTGCGTTACAGAGAACCACCAAAAGGATTAGAGAAGATAGAATGAGTTTCTTATTCATATTAGCCCCCACTGAATATTCTTCGCATATATCGGCGTGAGGGCTTTTAAGCTGTATACACTAGAGCAACGGGTCTATCGCGTATCCTAGGACTTCTTCTCCGTCCTTGGAGTAGCTTATCAGAAGAAGGCTGTTCGCTTGGTCTTGGAGGTCTTTCTTGGCCGTAGTTTCTGAAGGGCCTTTGATGCGCGGTCCCTTACCTTCTTGTCTAGGTCCTTTAGCAGTGGGGTTAGGAGGGGTTCTGCTTTGGCGTCTCCGATCTCTTCTAGTAGTTCGATTCCCGCTATCTGGACCTTGCTTCGGGGGCTCTCGAGGAGGGGTGCGATACGGGGGATTGCCCCTGCTCCTGATGGGACTTTGGATAGATGGCGGCGTAGTGCCCTTACGGCGTCTGCTCTGAGGCTGGAATAGTCCTTTATCGCCTGGACCAGTCCTTGGATTAGGGTGTAGTCTGCGGTGTCGGTGGGGGGCTTCTTGCTGGCAATCTTTACCAGTGCTTCGGAGGCGCTTTTTCTCCAGTCATTTCTTTTGCAGATGCTGAGTGCCATGACTAGCTCTTCGACGTTGCCTTCTTTCTCCAGTTGGTCGAAATCCGGGCTGAACTCAGGTAACTTATCATACTTGTCGTTCAACTCCAATCACCCTAATTTAACGCCTAAGTTCTACGGTTAAAAACTTGTGGGAATGAAATTGGAAGTATATTCCATTATGATAGGGAAAAAAAGAGGAGGGGTTCGCGGAACCCAGCACGAGGGCTTAGATTACGCGAACATGTCCAAGGGAAGTTATGGTGTTCGGATGGTCAGGTAGAAGTATTCGGTTTCTACGATTTCACCGTCTACTACTATTCGTAGTTCGAGGATGAAGGTCGCAAGATATACTCCGGCGTCTAGGCTGGTGGCGTTCAGTGTGATTGAACCGCCTGTGATGTCTAGGTAGTAGAGCTCGGTTTCACTGATGTTGTAGATGAACTGGCCTGAATCAACGTGTGGTGTGATGTTTAGGTCGTGGAACCATACGTCGATGTCGTCGGTGTGCATGGCGAGTTGGATAGTCGCATTCACTGGTGATGCTGTAGAGTTCCCGTTCATAGCCACAAAGCTTAGGACAGCTTCTTCTCCGATGTCGACGTCGAAGGGATCAAGGCCTGCTTCGATGAACTCCACACCGCTCACTGTAGCATTGTAGCCGAAGAAGAAACTGGCGTATGCTTCAGCGGCTGTGCCTGCATAGGCTACTTGGGTGATATCCTCTGCGTCAACCAGACCCACAAAGGTCAGGGTTTCGACGAGGGAGTCGCCTGTGTGAGATTCAGCGTAGACGGGGAAGAGGTAGACTAGCCTTCCGCTTAGAGGTACGAGGAGCCGGTTACCAATCCGGTAGGGCTCGAGAAGGACCAGGTCAGAGCGTGCCTGCTGCTCGAAGCTCTCGATGGCTGCATCAACACCGAACAAGGGGCTAATGGATGTCTGGGTGACCGGGTCAACGGAGCCAGCGCGGGCAAAGATGGTTCGCCCCACCTCCGGGCCATTCACGAACAAATAGAACCCGGCGAGTTTTTGCGCTTCATGCCGTATGTACCTGGCAGCCTGGTAGCCGACCCATTTCAGTTGGCCGTCTTCTGGGAAGAGAACATAGTGTACGTCGGGTTGTGAGTGAGGTTTCTCAAAGAAGTCTGCTTGACTCCTCCAAACCCAGGGGTCAGTGACGTGGTAGTAGAAGTCGACTGCGAGTTGGGCGTCGATGAGGTCTTCGGGGTATCTGAGTTGATCCTCGAGCCATGTGGGAGCATCATCCCAATCATACCATTCCTCATACATTGTCTCGATGAAGAAGCCTGCTGGATCTGCGTTGGGGTTGCGAACCCAGGTGATCTCGCCGTCAGCGCAGTTTACGATGGCGAAGCCAAGGAGTCTCAAGTAATCTGTTTGAGCATATTGGAGCTGAAGGTCGAAGGCGCTGTATATTGGTACACAATAGTAGGCTTCTTGACTGAGCCTGTCGAAGACAAGGTAGGGGTCGTAATCGGTGTACATGTAGGGTAGGAGAATGGTTTGCACTCGTTCAACGATATTGCGGTGCATTAGGACGTTGGCTGTTGGGTCCGGGAAGGAGAACCAAGCGAAGCTTAGGTCGCCGATGGACCAGGCTAGTTTCTTCAGTGCTAGTTCGGCTCCTGAAAGGATGTAGTCGGGTTCGCCCTCCCAGCTGTAAGCGCCGGTTTCTGGGGCGATACTGGTGTCAACGACTACAAACTCGTCGAAGCCGTCTTCGTAGGCATCTGGTGCTGCCTCCCCGTAGTAGATCGGGAAGTTTGCGTTTACGCCAAAGACGCTCTGGAACTGGCTTGGCGTGAGGAATTCACCGGTCTGGCTGCTGGCATCCAGTGCCGTCGCGCCCTCTGCGTGTGTGTAGAGAAGGTATTTGCTATGGAAGTCGTCCTGAGTGGGTGGTGAAAGCGAGTATGGTGCCATCCAGTATTCGCGACCCATCGAGTAAACGATATCCGAATCCGCCAGCGCCATCCAATTGGCTATAGTTTGACTTCGCATTTTGTTCCGACTGGCCGTGAAGTCCCAGAGTCTTGCATGCCCTAACATGTCACCGTCTGAGACGCCTGTATCATTGATCAGGGCTTTGTATGGAACCTCTTCCACGTCAAGCCCGCCTGCCCAGTTACTGAAATGGAGTTCCTTAGTCATCAATGGGTCCCAATGACCCTCTTTCCACATGGCCCCTTGTAGGGGTCCAGATACTAGGTATCCAGTGTAGAGGCCTGGACCGATTATCAGCACAGCGGTTGCTATTCCAAGAATCGCACCTAATTTGGGATTGAGGCGGGGTACATTGCCTGCCCGTCCATATTTTCCAAAGACGGTCAATCCGAAGAAGATGACGGTTAGGCCGCAGAAGAAGATGAACATGATTAGAAGCCAGAGGACGTAGAACTGTGTTCCGAGGTCGACTTCTAGGTAGGGAACATTGAGGAGTCCCCAGAAGAGCCCCAGAACTACTAGGAAGAAGATGGAGGCGAGAAGCCTGACTGATGGGCGTCGGGTAGCTCGACCAATTCTGGCAATGTAGTGGACAAGGTCAAGAGCAACGCGTACACCTATGACTGCGAGGAGCAGGGTCATGAAGATCATGAAGATGGTGTACTCGACTTCAATTGTCGCCACTAGACCAGCTACTGTTGCCGTGGATGCGCCTGGAGTGAATATCAGTGTGATGGCTTGTTGGATGCTGCCCCAATTACCCACACCCGAAGCGGCGGCCTGGGTGAGGAGGGATAGAAGCCGCATCTGGTCAGTGAAGATGAAGGTGACAACAAGGTAGGTGATGCCGAACACAGCTAGCTTGTAACCAGCCACAAGGAGCTTGTGTGGTTTACGAGTATCTCCTCGGTTTTGTCCGAACCACAAGAGGTTGAGTACCTTCGATTCCCAGGGAAGTCCGGCAAGTGTGACGATGGCTGCGACGGGTATTCCAACTCCGAAGAGGAGCCCGTTGATGGTGAAGGTCGCCCACCAGGAAACACCGGCTTTGTTGATGTACATTACATCAAGCATCTTCCAGTCTAGGAGGAGGTTCTGTACGGCGAATATGCCGCCTACGACGATGGCTGCTATCACTGCGATGGCGATTGCTACAACGAAGATTTTCCGTGGCATTGAGATTCTTAGGGTAGGTCTTTCTGATGAAGTTAGATTAGAAATAGTCTTTTCCACCTTTTTGATAGTTAAGCTAATAGAGGGGCGGGTTTCCGCTTAAGTCTTTTGAGGAGGTGCCAGGAACTCGAAGTAAATCGTGTCCTTCAACTTCATCCTGATTGAGCGGCCAGTTGTGCCATTGCCTTGGCCTTGTTGCTGATATTTCGATAGATTAGCCCTGAAATGATAAGGAGTACAATCCCAACCGCTAGGATGTGGAACCAGTGCAAATTATACAGATATGTGTCGATTCCGTATAGGAGATAGGCGAGAGATAACACAAGTGTGGTAAACATGTGGTTAAATATCGTCGAGGCGTTCGCGGGAATCATTCTTAGAGGGTGGTCAAAGTTCTTCAGGGTGAATCGACTAGCCATGACGGTTAAGGGAAAGCTTGAGAGGGCGATGAAAGTATAATATCTCATCGAGGGGAGGACGAGAGTTGTGAAGAGGGGAAGGACAAAGGGGAGGAGGGTCGCAACGAGGATGGTTATGTGAGCCGCAGCGAGGATGAGTACAAAGCCCTTCGCCGCTCTTTTCCTCCCCAATCGAACTACTAGGGTCCGTTTGCCTGATTCCTTGTCAGCCTTGTAGTCGGGGAAACAGTTGATGTAGAGTACTCCCGTGATTAGTAGTGCAACGGGGATTGATGCGATGAGGGGCTCCCACATAAGAGGATTCCATAGGATGGTAACCCAGAGGAAAGGGTCCCACATGAATGGATCCGCCAGAAAGGGTTGGACCTGGACGTAGAACGAACCGAAGACTAGTAGGGTCCCGAAGCAGAGCCCGATTACGAATTCTCCGATACCCCTGCTGGCCAGCTTAAACGGAGGAGCAGTGTAGAAGAAGGCCGAGAAGATTCCAATTATTCCTAGGAATAGCACCATGAATCCTCGGATCAAGAAGAGGTAGAGCCCGATTACGGTTGCACTTGTCAGGAAGAGTAATGCGCCAGCTAGTACTGCGCGGGGGGATAGGTATCCGAGTTGGATTGTCCGGCTGCCACCACTGAAGGGTCGGATGAACTCTACATTGAGGTCATCAGTTGCCCCAGATTTTGAGTCAAAGTAGTCGTTGGCTACGTTCGCCCCTAAGTGGGCAAGGACTCCTCCAGCTAGGGTGAGCAGGAAGATTTCCCAGAGAAACATACCCGTGAGTGCCCAAGCCATGACGTTTCCTAGCAGAATCGGTGCGACGGAGGCTGTCAAGAAGGGGAGACGAAGCTCCATCAACCATGCGCCAATCTTGCCTGGAGGTTGGTCAGTATCTGGAGTCATTCCGTTTACACCTGTTTAGTAGTCACGAACAAGGGTGAAGTCTGCTACTTGCTCGAGTAATGCTTGTGTTTGAAAGCCAAAGTCCTGGAGCGCTTGTTTTGCTTGAGTAACATAGCTCTGAGCGAGCTTGTATGTGAACTGGATAGCATCATACTTCTCAATGATTTGGAGTACGACTTCATAATCGCCTTTCGTGAGTGCTGCAAGGCACTTGTGGCGTTCTTTGTTGGTGCAGACCTCCAATGCGTGTACGAGAGGGTAATTGCCCCGCTTGAGTCGAAGATCCGATAGCGTTGACTTATTAGCAACTTGTTGTGATGCTTCGACATCTAGAATATCATCTCGTAATTGGAAAGCGAAACCAAGGCAACCGCCATATTCTACAAGAGCACGCTTTTGGGCTTCTGTAGCATTGCCTGTAATAGCTCCGATTTTTGCTGCCTCCTCCATGAATGCAGCTGTTTTCCGTTCTATCATGTAGAGGTAGTGCTCTTTGGTGAAGGTATCGTCATGGTCGGGGCTCATGAACAAGTCTGCTGCTTCGCCTTCAGCCATCCGTACACCTCCAGTGCCCATTGCTGCTATCATCTCAGGTGTGCCCTCTTCCCCAATGATTCGAAAGGCTTGAGCGATTAGCAGATCACCTGCTAGTAATGCAATATCTCTTCCAAACTTTTCATGAACGGTTCTTACTCCTCGGCGGATTTCATCACAATCAATGATGTCATCATGGATTAAACTGGCAGTTTGCAGCAGTTCCGCAGCTACAGTGATTGGAAGTACTCTTGCTATGTCGCCGCCAACTGCTTCGCAGCATAAAAGCGTGATTAGGGACCGAAGACGTTTTCCTCCAGCCTTGATGAGATGGTGAGCAGCTTCATACAGTATCGCTGGTTCTCCTCCATCTGTACTCAAGTATTGCTGAATTGTTTGGTCTATGAGAAGAATCCGTTTCTGGAATTCTTGACTCTGCTTTGATAAAGAGACTGAACTTTTCTCTGGAAGAGAGGGTTTACCCACCATTGTGTTTGGCATTGTATCACCGGGAGTATTCAATCAAATCGCAGGATATCTGATGTGTATGTTTGATATTATATTTATGAGTGTAATTCAGGGTTAGATGAGCGGTGTTTTGTATTACGAACACGGGATTTTTATCCAAGTACTAGAACAACTCGAATCAAAGTTAGCAAACTCTGATGTGAAGTAAATGGCAGACGTTGAACCCACAATTCAAGTAGACGCCCGTGATATGGCCTGCCCTGGTCCTATTACTGAGGTGGCCAGGGCATACCGAAAGGCTAAGAACGGTGATATAATCGAGGTACTCGCCACTGACCCTGGATTCACTTCAGATGTAAGGGCTTGGGCTTCAGCCACTACAAACGAGCTCGTAATCGTTGAGGAAAAGGACGGGGTAATCAGAGCTCTGTTGAAGATCACTGCGAAAAGACAGCAGGGAAGATAGATGAAACGGATCTTGATTCTGGGCGGTGGAACAGCAGGTACCATGACCGCGAACATACTTGCCAAGAGTCTTGGTCGAGAAATCAAGGACGGACAAGTTGAAATCACACTATTGGACAAGGATGGTCTCCACATCTTTCAGCCAAACAATCTTTATGTGGGCTTCAAAGGGATGAAGTCTGAGAAAGTGGTAAAGGATGAGAGTACTCTCCTCCACAAGCGCGTGAAGTTCTTTGTTGACCCTGCTGTAAAGATTGACCTAGATGAAAGAATTGTGACCACCAGGAAAGGACTAACTCGTAAATATGACCACCTGCTGATTTCCACAGGAGCGAGCGTTACCCCCGATGAAATTCCTGGTTTTGCTAAGGCAAACCTTGATTTTCACTCAACGCCAGGGATGGCTAAGAGGATTTGGGAGAAGATCAACCAGATTAAACGTGGTAAGATTGTTGTTGGTGTCAGTGCCATTCCCCACAAATGTCCTCCCTCTCCGGTTGAAGCAGCATTACTTGTTGAGCAATTCCTTAAGAAGAAAGGCTTGAAGGATAAAGTCGAGATTCATTTCGTCACACCCCTTCCTAGACCATATCCCTCCGAAACTATCAATGATGTAGTCTCAAAGCTGTTTGAAGACCGAGGAATCATCACTCATCCCTTCTTCAATGTTGATAGTGTTGACCCTCAGAAACAGGTTGTCTATTCGATGGAGGGAACTGAAATCAGTTATGATGGCTTGTTTCTTGTTCCCTACCACAAAGCACCCCAGGCGATTATCGATTCTGGCATTGGCGATTCAGATGGCTGGATTCCCACAGACAAACACACACTACTGGTTAAAGGTCGAGATGATGCCTACGCCCTTGGTGATGTAGCTGACCTCCCCACTTCAAAGTCGGGTGTCACTGCCCACTTGGAAGCTGTTGTAACGGCCAAAAACGTCGTAGCAGACATCACTGGTACTGGTGAGAAGTGCCGATTCACAGGCCGCACCCACTGCCCCATGGATGTCGCTTATGGTAAGGCACTTTTTGTTATCACAACATATGAGAAACCAACCAGGAAGGTTAAGCCCACCCGAATCAATCTAATGATGAAGAAGATGTTTAGCATGATGTACTGGACAACGCTGAAAGGCTCTCTTGAATTCATTTTTGACAGATTCTTTGGTGAAGATGCTAGAGACTGCTCGAAGCAGTAGACCATCTACGTCTCGAAGCTGGATGTAATTGCTAGAAAGGGAATAAGGGTTGACAAACAGTACGGTGCTAGCCATATTGGTATGCTACACCAAATGATCCCCGTGGGTAGTTCCATTTGATGGCATCTTTTTCGCAAATAATCTTACAGGTGCCACATTCGATGCAATCCTCATAATTGAAGACAAGTTTCCCGGCTTCTATCTTGAAGCATCCTGCGGGGCATCCTGCTAGACAGGGTTGATGGTCACATTTCTGACACCTATCTGTGTCTACTATTATGTGAGGTTCTTTGTCGAAATTAAATACGAGTCTACCAAGTTTTTCTTCGAGTTTCATTTTACAATCCTCTCACAAGTTTTACTGCATCAATGAGGAGACCAGGAATCGACGCCTCTCCCAGAACCATCTTTATCAGAAGGGTTAGAAGTTTGGGTCGGGGAACTCCTCTTGATGAAAACAAGGCTGTAACAAGGTTGTTTACGAGGGCGGGGTAGGTATTGTGTAATCGCGGACTTCCCAGGAATGCGGGTGCGTGTTGGAAAGTTTTCAGATCTTTCAGAACAAAGCTGTCCTTGAGGATTTGTTCATATCGTTTGAGGCTGTGTTTGGAGAAGTCACCAATTACTTTAGCTCGCTCCACAGTTTGGGCAGCGGCAACACCGCTTGCAATGGCAAAGTTCATGCCTTCGAGGGCATAACCAACATTTAGTGTTAAACCCGCAGCGTCTCCAGTTACAAGGAGACCATCAGTATAGAGCTTTGTAACCGCCCCATAGCCCCCTTCAGGAACTAGATGTGCAGAATATTCGAGAAGGTCTCCATCACGGAGGAATCTACTAACGCTCGGATATGATTTGAAGTGCTCAATGAGGTCAGGGGCTTTGACGGCTGCTTTGGAGAAAGCTGAAAGGTGAACGACGACTCCCAGTGAGAGGCTGTCAAGATTCGTATAAAGGAAGCCGCCTCCCGGAAATCCCTTGGTGCAGCCGATAAAAGAGTAGGCTGCTCCTTCTTCTCCGGATAGGTTGAATCGTTCCTCGATGACCTCCCGTGGGAGGTTGATTACTTCCTTGATTCCTAGTCCCATCTCGTGGGGGTTGTGGTCCTTTCTCAGTTTGGCTTCTTTGGCCAGGAGTGAATTAACTCCGTCGGCGGCGATGACTACATCGCTGAAGACTTCATCCCCTCCCGCGCAGACACCTGCTATCTTGTTGTCCTTCCAGAGAAGACCATCCACTCGGATTCCTGGAGCTAGCATGGCTCCTGCTTCTTCTGCTTGTTTGGCGAACCATTGGTCGAATTTGTATCTGTTAACAGAGAATCCATCATGGGGAGCGGTTTTTGATGTTGTTCGTGTATGGTCCACTGTGACAGAGGATTTCCCCGAGAGAAATGTTAAGCAACGTGAAGTGATTCGCCTCTCAAGGGGTGCCTGCTCCCAGAAGTTGGGGATAAGGTCATGGAGAGCCTGACCGAACAGAATCCCCCCAGACACATTCTTCTCACCGGGGGTTCTACCTCTCTCAACTAGCATCACCTGCAGCCCAGACTTAGCCAAGGAATATGCTGCGGCACATCCTGCAGGACCTGCACCGACTACTATAGCGTCAAATCTATCGGTCATAAACCTCCACTCACTTGTCGTCCTCGAACTTGATGTTTTATTTATGTTCTTTTGACCAACCACCGTCGAGAAGGAACACCTGAACGCAACAACTGCTGAGGATCACTATCAGATGATTGGGTCAATTCCATGAGAGCGTTACTAATCAAAACAGTCATGCCAATCCTTTGTATGGACATATTGGGCAAATTCTACAAGTATCCTTTCCTGCCCCCTAGTTTCGATTGAGCAGGGACGATGTTGACGAATCACACGGAGTGCTTTCTCCCCATCCATCCTTTCGCTATGGATGATGTAGGCAGCAAGGAAAGTGCCGGTTCTGCCGCATCCTAAGTAGCAGTGAACGCAGACGGGTAGGCCCTTGTCGCGGCTGTCATCGACGAGTTCTATGAACCTCTGTAGCTGTTCTAGTGTTGGTGTTCCGTAGGGGGGGACATAGTAGTGGTGGTATGTGAGCCCGACGCTTGTGACGGTGGCTTCGTCGAGGGATTCGTCCATGGCTGTAACGAGTATGCGGATGCCCTTGTCGAATAGCCACTTGAGGTCTCTTCGTCCCCGGGGAAGGTTCGTTCCTGCTAATACCTTGGGAATTAGGTAACTGAAATTATCCACTGTGGAGCCCTCCGATGAGTCGTTTCTTTTCCTTGTGTGATTCTGTGGTTAGGGTTCTTCGCCTTCACCGACGGGTTCTGTTCCTGTGTAGATTCGGCATCGGTCTGGGTTTACCAAGTCGATATAGGCGTATACTGGCCGTTCATTGCGTAGGAGGTCAATGAACCGTTCATAGTGGTCGGCTTCTATGTACATTGTTGCTGTTTTACTCTTGGAGTCATAGGTGTTGCGGGGTTTTCGGCTTCGGGGGTGAAGGAAGAAGATTCGCATCGTGTCGCGTTTTGCACCAATACAAGTGATTTGTGCACGCACTGTGACCCGATTGGGGTACTTCATTTCTCGGGCAAGGACAACAGAGTATCGTGTGATTTTGAACTTGATTTCCGTCACGTTATATCACATCTAATAATGCCTTCAAGGTTAAGGTAATCTGATAGTGCGACGTCTATCGTAAAAAGTGTTTAGCGCCTACTACCACACAATTTTTCTCTAGCTTCGTTTGGAGTGTGGCTTTCTCCGTCGAAGGCTTCTCGCGTATTCGTGGAGGAGGGCTCGCTGCTCTTTGTTGGGTTCACGCCAGCAGATGACCCGGTTGATGTGGCGTATCTTCCCACGCATAAGAGCGTACGCATCGTCGGCACTGAGGTTCTCGCTGTGGATGAGGTAGGCGGTGAGGAAGGTTCCAGCACGTCCACATCCTGCTTTGCAGTGCACCAGAACTGACCACCCCTTGGCACGGTACTTGTCGACGAGCTTGACAAACCAGCGTAACTGATCGAGGGTGGGAGCTGTGTGATCGTCAACCGGGCAGTGATGAAGCTTCACCCCCTTGGGTTCAAGAAACTCTATTGCTCCTTCACTGAGGGGGTGCTCCGTGAGTGTTACCACCACGCGGATTCCTTCCTTAATGATTCGTTTGTAGTGACCGCGTCGCTTAGGGATATTCGACCCTGCAAGGACCCCTTCTATTTGCCATCGAAAGTTCCTCATAGCTCACACCTTGGATCCTGCGAATTCACGTAATCTTTCTATTTGGGATTCGTTGGGCTCGCTGGAGGTCTGATAACCGGGTCGAAAGAGGCTACGAACTTTAACCACGGCATCATCAACATCCATCCCCTTGTATATCAGGTAAGAAGCAAGGAATGTGCCAGTACGACCAACCCCCGCCCAGCAATGGACAGCGACGGGCCGCTTCTCTCCTTCATCACATAATCGTACGATTCTGATGAAATTCTCCAGCTGGGTTAATGTCGGTGGGTGAAAGTCCTCGACGGGAAAGTGGAAGTATATCATTCCCAGTTTTTCCTCAAGGTACCTTACATCTTCTTTGCTTAGAGGATCTTCTGTCAAAGATACTAGGACTCGTATACCCTTACTGTGAAGGAAGTCGAGGTCCTTCAACCCCCTAGGGAGATTGGTTCCTGCAAGAAGCCCTGGTATTTGCCAACGGAAATTATCCAATAGTATCTACCTCGGAGAACGATTACCTACACGGAACCCGATATACATATTTCGGTTATATCTAGTGTCGCACAACAAGAGCCCTAGTTCTCACCTGACTCATCACCACACAGACACACAAGGGGATGGAGGGGGAATGGGGGAGGAAGGGGGGATCCACAGGAAGGAGGTTGTGGTTCATCTCTTCGCGAATTTCTAAGGGTTCGAGTCAATTGATTTCCTCTGGTTCCTGTTTCTCCTATCATTTAGAATGAGACCTGTTATCAAGGCACCTAGCATATGTTTGTGTCTTACTTCTCTTCGGGGGTTTCATCGTAGTCTTGGGAGAAGGTCTTCTCTATCCAGCTCTTAACGCTCTGCCCCCTACCAGGACGAGCACCCCGGGTCGGGTCCTGCTCCCGCTGCTCAGCCATCTTCGGTGACAGGTCACGGACCTCTATTATGTCGCCCTCCTTGACCTCGAACTCATAAACCGTCTTGTAACCCATAGGGCGCTGGAAACCCATGTGAACATAATATTGCTGCATGAAGTCTTTCCCTATCATTAGACGCCCTGTGAACTTGGTTTTGAGCCCGAGTCCTTCGTAGGCGTACTGGAAGAATCCTTCACTAGGACCTGCCTCTATTCCATTGATCTTGGGGAATGTCTCGTTTCTTGTGTTGAACGCTAGGGTCTCTAGCCTTAGTTCTTCCTCTACGATCGCAAAGGTGAGTACATATCCACGCCAGCAGGCTGTGCATGACCCATGGGGTTCTAGCCCAAAGTCCTGAGGGGTTGGAAGTCCTTCGCCCTGCCTCCCTAGTAGAGCGTACTCTTCATCCTTGTACATGACATTATCAGGTATCTGTCCAGTCAAGAGAACACCTCGAACAATCAAATGGATGGAGCACTACTAAAACATGTCCCTGCAATTCAGAAAAAAAAGAGGAGAGAGGGAGCCCCTTATCAGCATCACTGAATACCCCCAGTTATTTGATTCCGTGAAAGGTGTTTCAGGTGTTGTCTAGAAGTATAGGACGTTGTAGATTGGGAGTGTTGGAAACCAGCGTCGAAGAGTGTGTCTGGTCTTTTCTTCTGAGATGGCTAATTCGCCTTGAAACTCGAGTTCCTCTACTGGTTGGGTACCATAAGCTAGGGCTGAGAAGCCTTGGATTGAGGTCTTCACCAAGGGTTGTCCTGAACTCTTCGTCAAGCGTAGGCGATTTCCTTTGGATTGGAGGGAGAACACTCCATTATTCCATGGACAGTCGCCGTCGGTTAGCTCTAGGATAACGGTGTCGTCTCCTTCTCCGGGGAGGTTCTGAATAGCCTTTCTTGCGTCAACTACTCGGACCATCCAGGGGGTTTTTCTTTCTGTCTTTATCCTGGTGTCACCGAACCAGTGTTCGACCTGAGCGTCGAAGGGTGCGTGGATTAGGATGTGGTCGATTTGGTCTTGGTGCTTGGCGAAGAAGCTGAAGAGCTTTTCCCGGGCTTCACGTGTCCTCCACAACACATCGATGACTGTTAGTGTTGCCTCCCAGCGACCTTTAACGCGTTCCCCCTTGATCCTGTATCGGCTTGCAGCTTGTATCTTCCCCTTCCTTTTGACCAGGACCACGATACTGTCTTTTACCCGTTGCTTCCACATGCCATCCGTGATGGATTTGAAGATGACGTAGCCGTGGTACTGGGTTGGACCCACCTCCCGTACAAAGGCTAGAAATTCCTCCTTGGTATCCACTGCTCTGAGCCGCTCAAAGGTCCAACCCTCTTTAGCTCCTCCACCCCTTGAATGGAGGAGTTTCTTTAGTGGACCTTGGACAAGATAGGGGGCAAGCGCATTCACATAGCCAAACTTGGCGTAGAAACTCGCCTTGAAGGGGTCGAGCATACTGACGGACTGTCCCTTTTCGTGCATCTGCATGAAAGCCGCCTGCATAAGCCTACGAACATACCCTTTCGTTCTAGCCTCAGGATAGGTGGCTACACCCGCTATTCCCCCACAGTCCTTTAGCACACCCCTTACCGACTGCTGAAAATCATGGACACGCGTAGAAGAAACCAACCGCCCACCCACAAAGACCCCCAAGGCCTCCTCCGCGACAATCTCATCAAGCTCCTCTTCCTTTACCTCCTGATCAGTCCAAAACGTATAGGCATAACGGTAAAGGTCCATAAGAGCACGACGCTCACCATCAGCAATCCTACGAATCTCCAAACAAACCACCAAACAACCCAAAATACACCACCCCCAAATAAACCCCA
>JAEOTB010000100.1 GCA_016840065.1 Candidatus Hermodarchaeota archaeon
ACATTGATGACTTCTGCTTTGCTCCAGAGACTGTACTCGCCGTTATCATCCAGTGCCCTTACTCGGAAGTAACGGGTTCCGTACTCTGTCATCGTGATGTTCTGCCAAGTTCTAGTCAAAACCCAGCTGTTAACGATATATGCGAAGTTAACTGAATGACTCATCTCAAGATAGTAAGACACAACCCCGGTATCATCGGTGCTAGTACCCCATGTAACATTGAACAGTCCATCCTTATCGGGGTCAACCGGAATGTTAAGGACGGGTACTGTTGGTAGGGTATTGTAGGATAGGCTCAAGGATAGGACGGTTGCTGTGCGATCCTCAAAGGTACTACTGATCTGAACACGCCAACGTAGGTCATCACCCTTGAAACTGAATTCATGGGGGACCCCAGGCGTCACGCTTTCCCAATGACTTCCACCATCCGCTGAAAGAAACCAGGAAAGAGTAGTATTGTACGGTTGAATCGCATTACAGGTAATAGTTGTATTACCAATGTCGAATCCGGAGGGGTCCACATCAAGCGACTGGGCAATATTCGTGGTTTCATAGCAATTGGCTGCACTCCGGAAAAGCCGAAAGATTACCAAAGAGTCACGACAGGCGACGTACGCGTAATCGCCAGAAATCTTCACTCGTTCAAAATACCGGTCAAACGGCTGATATATCCGATACAATGTCATTAAGGCTGGATTTGACGCGTCAAAGAGAAATGTACCCGTATATCCGAGGGTAGCAAGGATGTAGGTACCGAAGAAATCCACACCACGAATCCACCAATTGGTGTAGGTATCTAAAACTACAGGCGTACTCCAAGGATCAGTAACATTGATGAAGAGAATGCCACCGGTGGAATTCGCGACGACACAGAAGTCCCCAGACACAGCGACATCCAGTGGAGAAACAATCCCAAGATTACTAGTAAGGCGGAGGTTCGTCAGGTCGGTTGCCTCGTAGATAAACAATCCATTATTGACTCCTGAGGCCACCGCGTAGACATACCTTCCCTGCACACAAACAGCAGTATAGTTACTTCCATCATACACCCAATCAAGATCCACATCGATGTCAAAGGAATTTGTGACATTCACTACGGCAAGACCCTGCGTCCCTGCGGCAACGTATGCAACATCACCATCAACACAGAGGTCATAAGATTCCGTGAAGTCTCTCCTGGAACGGAAAACTGGTGAACTGGGGTTGGAAACATCGACTGCCCAGAGACCACGACTTCCAACAACGCTCGAGTTGTCAAGGATGTAGCAATAGGGTCCTTGAACATCAATAGCCAGATAGTTCACAGAAGTATTATGCTGATAATTAGTAATGAGTGTAGGATTGAAGGGGTCACTGGTATCGAGGATGACCAGCCCATCAGTGCCTGCAGCAATAAAAGTCATATCTCCCTGAACATCCACATCCAAGGCATCAAAGGCTGTATAGTTGTACACCGGGAGAAAGGGATTCACAATGCTATTACCGAGTCCATGGATTTCTACAACTGCAATCACATAAGAATCCATGAATGATGAATATCCCACCATCACAAACCCCTCATTATAGACCTCAACATCATAGGAGTCGAGTGTGAAGTGAACAAGGTATTCTGTATTGGTGGGATCTGAAACATCAAGAATCTGTAAGCCGCCGCTACCATCGGCTACATACAATGTGTGTTCTTGTAACGCTAGCTTCTGAGCATTCCCTGGTGTATTGTAGCTTCCAAGGATTGAGGGGCTAGCAGGATTACTGACATCAATTATCTGCACACCACTTGAACCATCAGCTACATAGCAGAGGTCTCCTTCAACGAAACAATCAGTCGCGTTCCCAGGAGTATTAACACCACCTACCGACGTAATGGCGTAGGGATTGGATATATTCAATATCTTGAGTCCGTTAATCCCAGCAGCCAGATATGCCAGTTGTCCATTGATGTCTAAACCAAGGATTTCAGGATAGTTCAGGCTATTGACCTCAAAGATGTTAGAGGGGTCTTGAATATCGAGGATGAGGAAGTCTTCGACAGCTTGATAAATGCTAACATAGAGGAAACGCCCCTGCACTGCAAAATCTGTGATGCTACCATTTATTGGACCGAATGTGTCTGCAGGAGCTGGAACAGAATAGGGGTTGCTAACGTTGAAGGCACCTAGCCAGGTTCCACCACCCCGTCCATCAGTAGAGCCCAAATAGAATATGTCTCCAGTTACTTCTCCTGCGATGAGGTCAGTTGATGCGGTTGAATTACTCATCTGACTGATATCAGAGGGATCAGAAATATCATAGATTTGGAGGGAAGCTGATGCATCCGTAGTATTATACATGGTCGCATATGCTTTGCGGCCCTGCACGCTAACAGATCGCAAGGGGCTTGGTGTGATAATATAATCGGTGACACCTAGTTGATAACTTCGTGAGTTTCGAACAAACCCTGAGCCCCAACCTTCTGCGCTAGTATTCCCAACGTCAAGATAGGTTGTAGTCGAAAAGTCCTCAGAGTAAATAGTAATTCCTGGACGAGGAATATCCCGGTTTAACACAGGCGATGCTAGACCAATAGGAGGAGAGTGGGCAGGGATTGCCAACGGGATAAGACAAGTTAGGATGATAGTAAATAGCAACCTCTTCTTATGGGAAAACATGTTCATTCACCAGCTCAGAAGGTCTTCTGGTAAATAACTGGTTTTCTTGTCTAAAAGCCTACTGTAATAGGCGAATATTTAGAACCATTTGTGATCCTCTCGGGTTACCTAGTATCTCTATCATTGGAGGATCAATGTTCGTGATGGGCATGTGAGGGGTCGCGCAGGTTTCCTAGCGCTGATACAATCAGCTCTGTTAGTGCCGGGTGGATGTGCATTCCCTGAGCTAGAGTCCACATGTTCCCGCCTATTGCCATGATGTCGACTACTTCTTGGATGAGGATAGGCGCGTAAGGTCCAATAATGTGGTAGCCCAGAATCGTGTATGTTTCCTTCTCAACGATGGCTTTGGCGAAGCCTTCCTCCTCGACCATAGCTTCTCCCTTTGCGATATCAGAGTACTTAGCAACCCCGACCAGGATGTCATGACTTTTCTCTGCTTCTTCCTGAGTCATACCAACACCAGCAATTTGGGGATAAGAGAACACCGCATAGGGAACAGCGTGATATTCCATCTTACGTTTCTGTTGAGGTTGAGAAGCATTGTTCCAGGCGATTTGAGCTTCACGGTTCGCTGTGTGCTTAAACATCTGTTTCCCGATTATATCACCCAGAGCCCAGATTTTTGGCTTACTCGTTTCCATATACTCATTGGCGATGATGAATCCCCGCTCATCGGTCTCGACACCGGTTTTCTCGACTTGTAGGACATCAGCGTTTGACCGGCGCCCTGTGGCAACCAATACACGCTCAGCCTTGAACTGCTGTTCTTTCCTGGTTCTCCTGTTCCTCCCCAGCACAACTTCTCCGGCTGATGTGTGCTTGACCTCTACTGCGCTGGTACTAGTATAGATTTTCATCCGTCTGGAAAGGGCCTGCTCAAGGACCTGAGATATTTCTGGTTCCATATAGGGCACGAGGCGTTCACTCCGCTGTAACATTGTTACCTCAGACCCCATGGCTGCCAGGAAGTGGCCATACTCAGCGGCGATGTAGCCGCCACCGATGATTACAATACTCTTTGGAAGCTTGGTAATAGAGAGAAGTGTTTCGTTTGTGAGATAGTTGATTTTGTCCAGTCCCTTGATTGGAGGAATCGATGGTCTGGCACCGGCTACTATGAATATCTTGTCTCCCCGGATTTTCTGACCTTCTACCTCCATCGTGTAGTCGCCGATGAAACGTCCCTCAGCCTCGTAGAAGTCCAAGTTTTCTGCATGTTTAAGCCCTGTACGCATGTGCCCCAGGCTTTCATCGATGGGTTTACGCATCCGTGTCATGATTGCCTTAAAGTCAATGCTCTTGATTTCTGCTTTAATTCCTAGCTTGTGGGCTTCCTGGATTTCCACGATTCGGTCCGCTGGATAGATCAGCATCTTCGATGGAATGCAGCCCACATTAAGACAGGTCCCTCCCAAGGGACCACGATCAACATACGCGCATTTCAGGCCAGAACGATAGGCTGCATCTAAAATCGTGCCGCCCGAACCTGACCCAATTACAATAACATCGTAGTCCTTCATACCCAAAGAAAGGGGTTAGGTGTTTTATATAATCTCGGAAAATCCTAGACCACAAAACCTCCCTTTTCGAGTACTTCTGCTCAGAATTTAGAAAGGTATTTAATATATGCAAGGCAAGATTTTCTCATGTCTCCTCGGGTCAGACGTCCAGAAATTCAACGCGAGAGCAAGCCCAAAGAAAAAGTCCCCTCAAAAGGTTTGATTGGCACAAACGGTTTCGCAGGCATAAGGTCCCGCGAATAGATTCAAACCTAACCAATTACCAGCGCATAGTTCTTTGAAGGGATAGCCACTTAGCTAGTGGAAAGTGGGCTGTAACTATTCAGAATCACTTATTGTGCTATTCAACCCTTTATTGAACAAACCACTCTTTTGATTTCCTCGTCCTGACAGTTCACTACTATTCCTTCAGAACCGAAAATACGATTCGAAGCAAATGTTGCAGACGGGAGCTGTAGGGTTGCCATAACCGGAAGGTGATCAGAAGCCAGCGAGGACACGACACGATGCTCATCAACCGTGATACCATTGGAGACAAAGACATAGTCGATGCGCTCAGTGGGGTCCCAGGAAGTGCTCGTACAGTTGCCATAACGGCTTCCACCGGGGACAATATCGAAGGTGTCGTTGAAACGGCTTAGAATGTTTGTCAGAATCCCCTGGTCGGTAGCGTTAGTCGTGTAAGCGTCGATATTGAAGTCACCCGCCCAGATCTTCAATCCAGACACCGCGTCGATATAGGGGAAGGCTAGTGTTGCCTGCTGAAGTCGACTCGCGGGACTCATCACGGTGAAGTGAACACCAAATACAGTCACGGTATCTGTTCCAACATCGATGGTAGCCTTCAGCAGCGTATCAGTCTCTTCAGAACTCGGTAGTATCAATTCCTCGTAATTTATAATCGGATATTTGCTGAGAATGACATCTCCTTGCCAGGTGCTCTCAGTATCCGTGATGGGGGCAAGATACATGTTCAGCCTTTGGGCTAGCCAGCGAGCCTGATCCACCCACCCAGTCATGACTACGCCCATATCGACTTCCTGAAGGACTAGAATGTCAGGATTCCAGGGCTGAATTGTGGCAAGGACTGCTTCTAGGTCTAAGCGGTTGTTTGCTCCAAATCCCTCGTGTATGTTGTATGTCATTACCTTAAGGCTCGCTCCAGGTTGGGGTGCAACGTTGTAGGTGAGGGCGCACCAGCTTGCTGAGGCGATTAGAGGAATTAGGATTATAGCGAGGGCAAAGATGGTCTTCCTGTTCATGATTCAACACCTCCAACTTTGTACGCAGCAGCAGTCGATGTTAGGAGTAAGATAACAGTAGCTGCCAAGATGAGTGTTGGTGCCTGCCCCTCAAAGATGGCTCCAAGCGACCCAAGGTACGCGTACGCAAACGCAAAGCCAGTCATGAAGCAGAAGAGAAGCAGGAATATCATGCTCAGGAAGAAGGACAAGCTGAGTACAGTGAATCTACCCCACCTGAATTGCCGCTGAACTATATACTGGACAAGAATGTAGAGATCAAGGACAACAAAGAATTGCGCAACAAGCGCTAGTGCCGCAGAGAACCAGGTTCCAACAATTAACACACATGTTATTGCTGTAACCATAATGATGTTACCGATAAGGAAGAAAAACCAATTATCCAAAGGCAGCTTCGAAGCCAATGGTGTATAGAAGAGGGCCAGGACAGTCAGAGTGAACACCAATATCATGAGGATGATGAGAACTGCAAGCTCCAACAAGGAGTATGTGGGCACAGCCCAGCGCAGCACATTCTGAGGGTTAGCAAGTAAACTCAATTCTAGGAAGAGTACCACACCAATTCCCAAGGGAATAAAAATACCGCCCAAGCGGGAGGCCGAAATACCGCTTACTCCAAGAACCCTGGGTCGCTTGGATTCACCAACCCGAAATTCCTTCACCATCAAGGCTAAAACGACGATTACTAAGATTAACTGGGGGATAAGGTAGAGGAAACTTCGGGATACATCATACATCCCATAGAAGGATCGAAAAAGAATATCGTATCCAAAGGCAAGCGTAAAACCTCCGATGAAAAGCGCTACTTCGTTTTCCTTGTTGGTTCCAGATTCCCCTGTGATTTGACTCACTATATAAGATGGAAGGAAGATGGAGTAACAGGCAATTACTAGGGCAGAAAGTAAGAGCTCCACCCCCGAACTCAATCCGAAGCCAGAAGCTCCGAGAGCAGCTTCTAAGTAGCCTCCGAGGGTTATCGGGAGGATAAAGATTGAGGTCAAGATAGCAGAAATAATCATCAGGCTTCTGTCACTGATTCTCCTCCCAATGATAACCCCGAAGATGGGCATCAAGAATGCCAACATCGCAAGCAGCGGCAGGTAAGACGAACCAAACCAAATGACGTTCCAAACCGCCATATACATGTTAACCACAAAGGTCCTGAAACCTTGAAGGAAGAAGAGAGTCACAAGCAGGGGCACCAGCAGACGAGTCGAAAACTCCTGGAAATCCATATCATCAAAGAGGAAGCTTCCCATGAAAGTCACACTCCGAAAACCACTAGAGATTGTGGCTATTCCAACCCTTTGTATGGTCCTTCCTAATATAGTTAAGTTCTAGGAGAAACAATGTCTAACTGTACTCGTGGGAGGTTTTTGCATGCTCGAATTTTCGAAAGCTGCATCACGGTTAGACCAAGTATCACCCAGTGGGCTCAGAGCCTTTTTCGACCTGGGCGCACAGCTAGCAGCCAAAGGAGTAGATGTAATCTCCCTAGGTCTTGGGGACTTGGATCTTCCGCTACCAAAAATTATTGAAAAAGCACTAATCAGCGCTATCAAGCAGGGGTGTATTCGCTACACTTCGAATAAGGGGATTCCCGAACTCCGCTTGGCAATCGCGGAACGTTACAATGACACCTTCGGGCTCAAGTATGCCTGGGATGAGGAAGTCCTCGTCACCGTGGGAGCCCTTGAAGGGTTACTAGACATCATGTTAGGGCTGCTTAATCCTGGCGACCGGGTGCTAATACAGGAGCCAGCCTTCGGATATTTCCAGCACCAGGCAACACTCGCAGGCGCAGAAGTCGAACAGATTCCATTGACACCTCGGTTTGACCTCGATGTGGACCGATTCGCGGAGGCTCTCAGTCAGCGGAAAACCAGGATGATTGTGATAAACTCCCCCTGTAATCCAACGGGCTCCATCGCCTCCCGGTCAAAGGTTCTCAAGTTGGTGGAGCTAGCTCGGGACCATGGCTGCTTAGTGGTATCCGATGAAGCCTATGAGTTTCTTCGCTACGATGGTAAAGCCCACACCTGTGCAGCGGAGGCGTGCCAGGACAATGTCATCATCGTGAACAGCTTCTCCAAGGCTTTCATCATGACGGGGCTTCGCCTCGGCTATGTTGTGGCCCCTGCCGCCCTCTTGAAGCCCATCGCGCAAATCCATCAATATAACACCGCCTGTGCCGCAGCTCCCATCCAAGAAGCAGCAGCGGTTGCACTCCGTGATTCTAAGGCGATGAACGCCTTCATCAAACGTAATCTTCGTGTTCTGAATGAACGCCGAAAAACAGCCATCGAACATTTCGTGAAGATTCCAGGATTAACACTCCCTTACAAACCACTTGGAGCTTTCTACCTCTTCCCGAACTGCAAGGGTACGGGATTGAATGGGTATGACTTTGCCACCAAGGTCTTGAACGAAGCAGGGGTCATCGTCATTCCAGGAGACAATTTTGGGAGTAGCTTCTCGGACTATATTCGGATTAGTTATTCCTCCGCACCATCCAGTAGGCTCTTAGAGGCTGCTTCACGAATCAAGCACTTAGCAGGACACTAGCAAGGCCAGCTGGTCCCGGCTACAATGTAAAATAAGATGTTACTATATTAGAAGAGATTAGGTACAAATAGATAAAAAATATGCAACACCTTTAATGAGAAACGCTTAATAAAATTAACAGCGTAAAACGGAATCGGATTTTCATGAACAGACCTGTTCAAGACAACGCGGAGGAATAATCGAATGGCATTTCAAACTATACTCGCACACAAACGTCTAGTTGCCGTACTCCTCATCGCCATTATCGTACCAGCAAGTGTTGGCGGCTTCTTTTTGTTCAGCCAAATGGGCGCTCAGAGTATGATAAATCAAACAGAAATTGAGGTCACCGAAGTCAAGATCATGGGGACATCATCCTCTACCCTAAGCCTGATGTTGACTCTTTCGGTTCTCAATCCTTCTCCTTACGTGGTAAATGTGGCTGAGGGGTCATTAGACGTGAATTATGATGGTTCCCTGCTGGGAACCATGGCCTTCCCAGGAACTACGGCAAATCCTGGTGAAAACGAACTCCAAATCGCCTGTACGTTAACGGTAGCAGCCGCGCGGCAGACTACTTTTACCCAGTTCCTTCAAGACTTCATCACCGATGCAGAACTCACACTGAATGTTGAAGGCTCTCTGTCACTAATGCCTGTCGGGCTAGCTATGGTTCTGGCCATGGCCCTCGACGAAACAGTGACAATGGTAGGGTTTGGAGGACTCGCTAGAACGTGGATAACCGAGGTAGAATTCCTTAACTCCACAGTGACCACCATGGGTGTCAGAGTAGACGCGATTCTAGAAAACCCCACAGAGGTAAGCGTATCCCTCAGTGACATATCAATGGATGTCTTCTATGAAGAAAGCACGATCGGAGATTTTGTCACCGACGACTTTGACCTCGTCCCTGGCAATAACTCCATTGTAGCCGAAGGTATCCTCGATCCGGATGACGACGCCGCCCTCCAGGACCTAGCGGAATGCTTCCTTGCAGGCGTAGATTGCGACCTAGAAGTGAATGTGACCGCGGACTCGATTGTCCCCGGACTTAGCGCTGCACTCACACTAGATGTAACAGTGGATACCGAGATGCCATCCCTAGACCTGAACCCACAAATTGTTGACTTCGCCCTCGTCGGGGCCACTGACACTGACCTACACGTCGAAGCCAACATCAGCATCACCAACCCCACGGAAATGGACATCACCCTCAACTCGTTGAATATGTCCCTCTTCTACGGAGGACATGAAATCGGCAATGCCAGCATAGGGAACACACTGATCGAACCCGGAGCCAACCTTGTTGAAGCCGACATCTACCTCACCACTGACCATCACCAAGCATCGCTAGAAGCCCTTCTTTCAGAGTACGTCAGCGGAGCCGATGCTACAGTCGGAGTCGAGGGTGAGTTCTCAGGAGACCTCGGACTCGTCAGCCTCACTGGAGTCGGTTTCGCCGACACTGCGACACTTGAGGGGCTCGACGAATCACTAATCAAAAGCGTTTCAATTCTCTCCATGAGCGTAACAGTAAGTCCACCATTAACCTTCTCATGGTCGGCCACAGCACGAGTGATTGCCTATAACCCTATGCCCTTTGCGATCAACATCACCGCGCTCGAATATGATGTTCACTACGACGACGCTGATGGTGCTTCTCTTTCAATTGGAGGTATCTATACTTGGTCATTGGCTGCAGTCTATAATAGATTCTTGAAAACCATTGACAATGACTACTCATCGAGTCCTATTGAAATCAGCGCAGAGTCGGACTCGCCAAACATTGACCAAGCGATTTCAGACACCATTGAGGAGGATGCCGTTCGGCTCTACTGTGAATACGTGGTCGACGGTGAACTAATCTGTCACGCCCGCAGCGGTTTAGTCACAATCTCGATAGGACCCTTTAGTGTCACAATCTCCTTCGAGGTAACAGACATCTCAGTGACCTAGACCCATCGATAACTCTCTTATGGGAAGCCCAGCACCTGGCTGGGCACCTCCCCTCTTTTTCTTAATACTCGTATCAATCAGGGAATTTAAGATGAGAAGAGCAAGAGCTGGCGAGTGGGTGTGGGGGACCGGAGTCGCCGTGCAAGCCGCTGGTAATCCCAGCCAAGGGTGACGAGAAGGGTTTCAGCCGCTCGTAGCAGGAGCTCCGTGTACTTCTCTTTGTCATACTTTGCCGCCGCTGCTGAGGTGGCGAGGGCGACGCGACGGTGTGGACGGCGAGCATGGCTCCTCGTATGAACGTAGCTCACACACTGACCGGGACGAAGGTCTTGCCCCTCCTGAATAGCCATCTCTGCTGCGACGGCTTGGCTGCAGCGCTGGCGGTAGGCATCGGGGCTGCGGCTGATACGGCGCGTCACAGCAAGGTCTGCAGGATCCAAGTCTCCGCTCCGTATCCGCTCAACATAATCTGCTATTATGAAGAGCAGCTTGGGGACAAGGCGTTGGAGCTCCTCGGCATCCTCCGCCCCCGCCATACGCGAGAGGAGGTCTAGCTGGAACTCACGAATCAGGGGTGGGGTATCGCGTCGGCGGAGCTCAATGCCCCGCACCTTGATGGTGCCGTCCTCTTTTGCTCCGCAGTAGTGGGTTAAGGCTCCGTGAGACTGTCCCCGGCAGGGCAGGAACATAATCCAACGGTAGCGCCCTTCGAACTCGATGGGCAACCCAATCACTCTTTCGATGATTTCTGAGAGTTTCACGTATTCCTCGACTGTGGTACCCTCCCTCTGGAGCCAGAGACAATCAACGATTCCGTGCAGCACATTAAAGCCTTTCAGCTCGCAAAGCGCCTTGGTCTGCAGGAGCGTCTGCCTAGCATAGGCTGTGACACACTCATACGACTCAACCCGACCAAACCGCGCTGCCCTAAAACCTAGATAGCCGAATGAGGTAACTAAGAGCCATTTGAGGGCTTGCTGCCGTTCCTCATAGTGGGTTTCTTCGTGGCGGTGCTGCTTGTACCAGAGTCTCTTGTTGAGGAGCTGGGCTATGAAGGCGGGGACGAGGCCAAGGCGCCGACGGCAGAGCCTGTACTCAAGCTCGGGGACGATGGTGGCATCATCGGTGCAGCAGTCACAGAAGAGGCTGTCTGGAGATATGTTGTAGCGGCGGATGAGCGAGGGGTACATGGAGCTGAAATCTAGCTCTCCCACATCACTAAAGACCCCAACACGGGGGCTGAATGTGTGACCACCGCGGTCAGCAATGAGAAGCTTGGTGCCGGTCTTGTAGCGTTCAGCTTGGGCCTTGGTTTCGGGGATGAGTACTCCGCGCTTGAAGGCCTCTCGCATCTGCAACATGTTGATTCCGGTGCCCGGGCTGTTGCGGGCAGCGCGTTGCGGAGGGAGACTGGTTAACCGGCTGGCCTCCACCAGCCCCTCAAAGGAGCCGTAAGTCATGTGGCTGCGGTCAAGGTGCAGGCGGCCCCTAAGGCGGAACGGATGCGGACGATAAAAAACGGGGCCACCATACCTAAAGACAGCACGGCCAGAGGGAGTGGGTCGACCTGGCTGGGCGAGAGGAGTCGAGTCCCGGCTCAGCGAGAGCTGGTGGAGGACACCGGTATTTTCAGCGCGGCTTATCAAGGTGGGGATTACTCTTTCATCCCCCTCTTCGGTGAATATGATGTCAGGGTCCTGCTCGGCGACCCAGCAAGAGAGTGTGAGGGGGTCCTCGGTTAGGAGGTTATCGCCCTCCGAGCTAGAAGCATAGAAGGTCTCTTCCCCTTCCAGGCGGAGGTCCACTGTGCGGAAGGTGGGAAGGGGGTAGTCGATTGCCCACTGGGAATCAAGAGAGTCAATGCGGGTGACTCGAAGCCCAGCAGAATCGGTGTGGACCTCCACCTGTTCGAAGGGGTAGTGACGCTGCTCAAGATACCAGAGCTGAGTGACTGGTAGATCACCATTATAGAGATGGAATCTGGGAGCCAGGCGGGTCTTTACGTCACGGACAAGGCGGGTAAATTGAGTGCAGCTCGCAGAGGTAACAGCGAGGACCGGGCGGCGAGGACCACGCAGCCGAAGCCGGTGGAATTCTGGGACAACCTCGGTGACCAAGGGGTGGCTAGCAATTAGATTAGCGTAGTCCTCGAAGCGGACGCCCGGCGCGTGTAAGTAGAAGCGCGGCTGGTAGGGCAACTGGAGTGGGATTGTCTGGTTGGTTGTGCGGAGCCACAAGGTCAGGTGGTCCTGCTGTGGAGTCACATCCAATATCCAGCCGCGCATGCTAGGTCGCTAGTGCCTCGCTCAATCATGTACTTAAAGAAGGAAAAACGGATGCAAGAGAATGCCCTGAATCAGTTCCCGCGTGGATATTTTTTGATTGGGTTAGTTTAGATCTCGGCGATGACAGCTGCTTCTCCGGTACCCACGGCTTCAGCTAGGATGTCCCCTTTTGGACTAATCACGAAGGCCACACCCGTATTTTTAGCTCGGCTGCAGATCAGGTTGCAGCTCACTACGTGACATGAATGCTTACGGGCTTTAGGAAGCAGATTATCGAGTAATCTTTGCCGTTTACGTTCTGGAGGTTCTTTGGCTAGAGAACCCGTAGGAATGAAAAACACCTGAGCGCCCTTTGACGCTTGAATTGCACTGACTTCAGGTGAACGCGACTCATAACAGATCTGAATCCCAAAAGTGATGCCATTGTATTGAAATACGCGGGTATGGTCACCTGCATGGAAGAAGGTCTTTTCTGTGTAGTAGAGTTTCGTTTTGCGATAGACCTCCATCAACCCTGTAGGGCTCACCACGACTTGGCTAATGTACAAGTGTCCATCGGCACCCTTCTCAGGGAGTCCCACCAGAAGACCTACGCCGTACCGCTCAGCAATAGCCTCGAGGGCATTAGTGACAGGTCCGGGAACGGATTGGCCTAATCGTGTGATTCGACTCCCCGCAGAATACCCTGTGATTGAAAGTTCAGGGAAGCAAATCAGCTGAACACCTTGGTGAGCTAGTTTTTCCGCCCAGTATTCAGTGTGAGCTAGATTCCGTTCAATATCACCAAAGAACGAATAGAAATTAACAGCAGCTATTCTGAGGTTTTTCATGTTCTGTTAGCCTGATGTGATTTTAGCGGATTCGATGACTAGTGAGGGACTAACAACGGATTTCAATACTCTGGTGTCTGCGCCTATGCGCTGCACCCTCTGAAGCAGGTCCCGCATATTGATTCCGATAAGTGTGTTTCTTAACGGATGCTGGATTTCTCCACCCTTAATGAAGAAACCCTCCATGACCATCGCGCTCAAATCGCCTGTTGTCATGTTGGGTCGATCACCGGTGTAGCGGCAGAGGACTCCCGTATCAATCTCAGATACTAGGTCCTCTAGTTTGCCTTTACCGGGTCTCACTACAAAGTTTGATGTTGCGATTGCAGGTAGGCTAGTATAGGAGGCACGGCTCGCGTTACCCGTGCTTTCTACACCTTCCTTGTTCGCTGAGTAGGAATTATGGAGAAAGTTCTTCAGAACACCGGAAGCGATGACAGGTGTTTTCTGGGATGGAAATCCTTCCCCGTCGAATGGTCGGGACTTGATGCCATTAGGCATGAGGGCATTATCGGTGATTTTGAGTGCCTTAGAAGCAATAGGTTTGCCTAACAGGCCTGTGAGATAGGAACGACCAAACTGTACCTCCTCTGCGTTCAAAGCCCCGGCAAATCCTCCTCCAAGGACCACAGCTGCAGCCAGTGGCGACAGGATAACGGGGAACTCACCATTCTCACAGGTCTTCGTACCCAAAGCCTTGATCGTGTTCTCTGCGGCAGTCCTCCCAACCCATTCGGGGTCAATGCCCTTCAGGGCACGGGAATCCTGAAACTCGAAACTCGAGGACTGCCCATCCTCCTCCTTAACCGTCACATAAGACGAAAGGTTCACAATTGTGCTCTCTGAGGTACCTGAGACACCGAGAGAGTTTGTGATTGCACCAACACCTGAGGCGACAGTGAGTTGTGCCTCAACTATGCCTCTTCTCCCAACGACCACCTCTTTGCTGGCATCCACGGACCTTAGAATCAGTTCTGCTGCTTCTTCAGCTGTCAGTTCTTTGATCGCTGAATCGAAAGTACCTTTGACCTTTGGATAGGTTCCGCTGAAGGAGGGAAGACTGGCAAAACTCGGGTCTGGCAAAGAAACTTTGGCCAGTTCCACAGAACTCTTCGCGGTGGCAAGGATGTCATCTTTGAGGATTGTAGTTACATAGGAATAGCCAACACTCTTTCCGACCACAGAACGAATCCCGCAGCCAGCATCAACCTTTTCACTGGCACTCTTGATAGCGCCCTTCTCAACTTCGATGGAGAAAACCCGAGAGGAAGCCAGGAAAGCCTCCGCCTGGTCGGCACCAAGCTTCACCGCTTCCTTAACAGCAATCTCTCCCAATTCAAGTAACTTGTCCTTCATCTTACATACCTCCAACTGGGACATCCCTTGCTCTGGCATGCGGACCACCCGACATGTCTGGGAGACTCTGACCAGCTTTCCCACAGGTTCCCGAGTCCATCTCGAAATCCTTGCAGATCGCATCAACCTTGGGTAGGAACTCAAGGATTAGCCCAGCAAGAGAACAGTCCCTAACCATTTGACTCTTCTCGCCTTTCTCGATTAGGTACCCATGACTAGCTTGAAACATGAACTGGCCCCGAGCACTGTTTGTGTAGCCATAATTGAACGAACATAGGAGTACACCCTCCTTAGTGTCTGCGATCAGCTCATCGAGATCCCAGTCTTGTGGCTCCATGAAGGTGTTACTCATCCTGGGGAGTGGAGGGAACCGGAAGGACTGGGCCCGTCCTGCTCCGTTAAGCTCGTACCCTAGGCGGCTGGAGGTTTCAAGGTTATGAAGCAGCTCGTTTAGGATCCCATCCTTCACGAGGTAACGTTTCCTTGCCCTTGTGCCCTCCCAGTCATATTCAAAGCTACCTCTCATTCCTTCCATGGTAGGGTCATCAACAATGCTCAGGTTCTCGGGTCCCACCGTCTTGCCAAACTTACCTTCAAGGCAAGTAGTGCCCGCCGTCCAATTGTCAGCCTCTGCAGCGTGTCCAAAGGCTTCATGGCACATCACTCCGTTGAGTATTGGGTCCATTATCACGTCATATTTGCCTCCCTTGATGGCAATTGAGGAGAGGAGTTCGATTGCGCGTTTTGCCGCCCTAGTTCCAAGTACTTGGCTTCGCTCTTCCTCCATGAGTTCATAGCCTCCTCTTCCACCAACGCTCAGAAAGGCTCTCTGCCGGTTGGCCCCTTCTTTGGCTGTGACAACAGAGAAAATACGGGGCACGAGGTGCACCATCCACACACTGGTTCCCAAGGAATTCGCAATATAGAGGTCCGTCTTGGTATCCGCATAGATTGTTCTGGTATTCACAACCCGCTTATCATGAGCGCGAGCCTGATCGTCGATATGCTTGGTAAAGGCTATTTTCTCCTCAGCGGTCACGTCCTCCAAAGGGCGTTTAACCCTGAGCCTCACCTTGTATTCATACGAAGGAGCTTCAATGTCAAATCGTTCGGCTACCCGGTCCTTCGTTGCAAGAGCCATCTTGGCTACGGATTCAGCTGTAGTCCGCATCCCCTTCGCAGTTAGGTCAGTGGTCTGTGCAAACGCCCATGCCCCATCGACGAAGGCACGAATTCCAGCGCCTTTCGAGTGGGAACCAATTGACTGCTTAGTGATTCCATCCGTGATTTCAAAGCGGGTATCTCGGGTGTCCTCGATTCTAATATCTGCAAAACTGACACCTTGCCTGAGCGCCGCCTCGATAGCGATTCCTGCTAAATCTTCCAAATCATACTCACCTGTCCATTCTAACTATCCTCTTCTTCTGGCTGTTCTTCAGTCCTTCCATACATCCTCTGCATCAGGGCACGCTGCTCTTCCCTCTTCCGTTTAAGTCGGCTGTCAATCTCTCTCCTGAGGAAAACATCGGTAGTGAAGTAGGCGATGGCAAATACGCAGCCAAAACCGATAACAACATACAGAAGGATAACACCGAGTAACCAGGCAGACCAGGCGATACCCCCTAGCCCAATACTTCGCCAATAGGTGCTGATAACAAGAAACAAAGCGCCGACGATAATCATCGCGGAGAAGAACAAGATGATATCCCGTTTCCGTGGGTTCCAGGGATCAGCATCCCGTGTATCACTGCTACTATACCGCCGCCTGGAATACGTTTGTGTCTTCTGAAATGATACTTGCATCTGGTCCACGCCCTAGTAACTACATCGGAACAACATCGGTTTAAGGGATAACTCTTATGGAAGAGGTAAAAGAGAGTTTAGCACAGCACCTTTCTCTTATACTCCTAGATGCGGAAATTCTTACTTCAGACTCCACGTAGCTTTCGACGACACATGGGGCAAACCCCCTTTGACTTAAGCCACTCCTCCAAATGACTCCTATGAGCCTGTCCTCCACAATGGGGGCAAGATAGGATTAGTTCATCAGCATCAATCAGCCGAGCGCAAACCATGCAGGAACCTCCTCTACCACTACTGACGGCTGGAACCGCCTTGGGCGAAAACAACCTCAAGGGCTCCACTCCCCCTTGTCCCCGCCCAACGAATATGTAACAAACTAATGAAACGAAAAAAGGAACCGCTGCCCCAACCAAGGCGACGAATAGCTGGAGTAAATCGATGCTTTTCGCAAGCATCAGATACAAGGCTGAAACAAAGATGAGGATCCAAATAAACACTGACAAGCAAAGACAAACCGGAATCAAACTATTGATACCAGCATAATTAGCCCGCGGTTCTCGTCTTACCATCGTGATTCACCCTACCTGGAAAAGACGTGGTTAAATACTTTCATAGAAACACCAGCTGAGAAGACACTCAGGGTTATTCAATCAGTGTACCCCGGCACATCGGGCATGCCATCTTTTTCTTAAGCCAGTTTAAGAGGTGGTTTTTGTGGGCTTGGCTCCGACAGTACGGACAGACTAAGATTGGCTCGCCCTCTTTCACAGTGCGGCGGCACACCATGTAGGGTTCAGGCTGCGCCGGTCGGGACTCTCGCCATTACTCGGTTGACTTCATATAGGCTGTTGTAATAAGAACTACAACAACCAAAGTGATGCTCCCTCCTATGACCAATAGAAAATTATCACTAAAAAAGCCAATGAACAAGATCACCATGAGTATTGAAAACAACGTACAAAGCACCACAAATTCACATGGTGTGATTTTTCTATTCGTTCCTCGCCACGTTCCTAGCCCCAAAATCTTCCAACCTAACATCGAAATAACATTCGCTTTAAAACCATAGCTCCAAACCTAATAGAACAGATACTACAAGGAAATAAAAACTTTGCCGTAATACTCACCGCCGAGTTTCTACTTCTCTTTCTGTTCCATGTCAAGACGGCGTTCCGTACCTCGGAAGAACCTTTACTGGATTCCTTCAAGTTCTTATCTTGACAAAATCGCTTCACCTAAGTTTTTGTCGGCAAATCGGACAAATCACGTGCGTCTCTAACCAATCTAGGAGGTGGTCCTTGTGAGCCTGACCCTGGCAATGCGGGCAGACCAACATCAGACTCCCCTCCACAATCGGGTGACGACACACCATGCAGGGCTCGCCCTTCCCATCACTAACAAATTCCTGCACAGAGTTAACACGATGCCCTGTTGTCACAGAGCTCTCTGTTCTAGAAGGAATTGCGGTTGTGTCATCTTTCTGTAGCATTTCTTGTAAAATTCTTCTTTGCCTTCTGATTATCTCGGGTTCAACTAGGGGTAGTGAAGGTATGGTCTCTGTTCTAGAACGGACAGCGGTTGTGTCATCTTTCTGTAGCATTTCTTGTAAAATTCTTCTTTGCCTTCTGATTATCTCAGGTTCAACAAGGGGCAGCGAAGGTATGGATTCCATAGTGGTTCTCCTAAATACGTCTCTTTTCTTTCTTCGATCACTGCAAATAGTTTGGACAACCCAAATCCAACCCACACCTAGAAGGAAGAACCCCGCCATCATAATAACGAGGTACTCGATCATCAGAATAAGTCCTCCATACTTCTCTCACACAACCAATCCTACAAAACCATTCTAAACCTAACTACTCTAAAGATTTAATCTTTACTAGCTACCTTTCCGTTCAGGGCTTCTTGTATATCCTCAACCAAGTTTTCGTCGACATATCGGGCAAATCCTCTTTTCCTTTAGCCAATCTAAAAGATGACTTTTATGGGCCTGGCTATGGCAGTAAAGACAGATGAGGATGGTATCCCCTTTCTCAATTGGATGGCGACACACCATGCAGGACTCACTTGTGCCATCGCTTATGGTCTCCTGAGCCCTTATTTCTCGAACCCTTGAAATCCTATGAGTTTCAGGTACATGCCTTCTGCGTCTAATACGAGTTATCTCTACTTGCCCTTCGGTAGCCATTCTTCTGGGTCTCGAGGGCTCTTTAACCCGAAGCCCTATTGAAAGGAGAAGGATTGTGCAAAAGGATGCCCACATTATAATTAGGGCTATTACCGCATAAAACTGAATATAGAGTTCTTCTATAGTGATAGGATAGTACAATCTTGGTCCAAATATTACTGGCACAAGAAACCAAGTCGAAATGATACTGATACACAAAAAACAGAAATTAAAAATAACACAGGGGACGGCGTTTCGATCGGAACGGTTGTTCTCCAATGTGCGTCTACTTGACATATACCATATCCCTATTCTACAGATGAGACACTAATCATTAATTCGAGGATTTAAGCTTGCCTTGTCGCAACCTTGCCCTCTGATGGATCACTAGTACTATCGCGATGACCATAGGTATCGAGCTAACGCCCACCGTTAAGGGAATGTAAGGAATATTCGATGGGTCCCACAGAAGCCAGGTCACAGCAATCAGGATGAAGAATGCAAAGAGAATGACAGAGAAGCACAGACAGGTCGTCAGGCAGCAACCTTCAGCTCGATCTGGATAGCTCCGTCTCCTTATCTGCATGGGTCATCAAACCGAATCTACTTCATTTCCATTCCTAAAATATAATTGCTTGATTCTCCCTCACCTTCATTAGGTTCC
>JAEOTB010000101.1 GCA_016840065.1 Candidatus Hermodarchaeota archaeon
GCTTCTTCTTATCCGGGTGTTCCGTTTACGACGGCGTTTTTGTATTTGTTTTTGTGGGCGGTTGGTGTTCGTGTTGATTTGATGTTGTTGTGTGTTTTGTTTCCTGCTTTGATGGGTACGTTTGGTGTTTTTGCTGCGTTTTTTTTGGGGCGGGAGGTTGGGAATAAGGAGGTTGGTTTGTTTTGTTCGTTCTTTTTGGCGATTGTTCCGTCGTATACTCAGCGTACTATTGTTGGGTTTTATGATAATGAGGCTATTGGTATTTTTGCGATTATTTTGACTTTGTTGTTCTTTGTTCGGGCGTTGAGGAAGGGTAGTGTTGCTTCGGCGGTTCTTGGTGGTTTGTCTTTAGGTTATTTGTCGGCGAGTTGGAGTAGTTATTTGTATATTTTTGAGTTGTTGGCGTTGTTTGCGCTTCTCCTTATCTTGTTGCGTCGTTATTCTCGGCGTCTTCTTGTCGCGTATTCGGGGACGATATTTGGTGGGTTGGCTATTGCGGTTTGTGTTCCGCGGATTGGACCGGATTTTGTTCAGTCTACGATGGGGTTGATTCCCATTGGTGTTTTTGGTTTGATGGTGCTTATGGAGGTTGCTGGGACTGTTCGGTTGAGTGAGAGGAGTGTGCCTGGTGCTGTGGTCGGTTTTACCACTCGTTTGCGTCCTTATGCAGCCTATGTGTTTGGGGCTATGTGCGCGCTTGTCGTGGTTGGATTGGGCTTTCTATTCCAGTCTGGGTTGATAATCCAGACTCTTTCGGCGCCCGGGTTGAATCTGTTTTCTGGGCTTGCTGGGAAGTTCTCCACGGTTCTTGATCCTTTCATTCGTCAGACCGCGTATCTGCTCGCATCGGTAGGTGAGCACCTTCCCTCTCCTTGGGCCTCGTTCTGGTATAACTTGGGTTTTCTCATGCTTCTTATCCCCTTTGGGCTCTATACTGCCTTTAGGAGAGAGCGTGATTCTGATTTGTTGATAATTGTGTTCACTCTTACTGGAATCTACTTTACTGGGTCTATGATCCGCCTTGCGCTTCTTCTCGCTCCGGCAGCAGCTTTGGTGGGAGCCTACGGCTTGGTTGGTGTGTTAACGCCTTTCCGCACAGTTTATTGGCAGCGTCCAATTCTCACCCGTCGCCGCCGACGCATTACGCCTCCAATTTCCCGCGGCTTCGCCTCTGTGACATACATATTGGTGCTGCTGCTTTTGATGGGTACGGTCCTCTTCGCGATCCATGGTGCAAACAGCATGGGTAGTCCAGAAATGACACCTGGAAACAGAGAGCCAGCCACAGGTGAGGTAATATTTCAGAGCAGAGATTATCTAGAAACATTCGGTTGGATGCGTAGCCATACTGCCACAGATTCTATCTTTGCCAGTTGGTGGGACTATGGTTACTGGACCCGTGTTATGGGTAATCGCTCGACGGTTGTGGATAATGCTACAACGAATAAGACGCAGATTGCCTGGATTGGTCGGATGCTTATGGAGGATGATCCAGTTGAGGCATTGCGAATTTGCCGCCGCTTCAACATTGATTATGTGTTTGTCCACTTTGGGTACGGCAAGCCGGGTTGGGGTGGTGATGAGGGTAAATGGCAGTGGATGGCTAGGATTTCCTACGAGGTGTTTGGCGATGAAGTGGATGACGAGTTTGCATTCTGGAATCCAAACACTGGCGAATACCATGATCGATTCTTCAATTCGCTGCTGTTCAACATGCTCTATGTCAACGCTACAGATATTGAAAGTTTTGTTACGTTCTTAAACGAGCAACACGTTGATCCTACCGTTGATCCTGCACTCTCCATCTTTGAGGCATTTCCAATGGCCTATCAGTCGGAGACTCAGTTGATGAAGGTTTTCAAGCCAGATTATACCAGACTGGACAGCGAAATAGAGGTTAGAGGGGCTAGTGCCTATACTATTCATACTGGCCCTGGACCTACTGATGATCTCTCTTCTATTGTCATGGAGGTGGCTAACCCAGGTCTTCATCCGTTCGAAATCTCTAGCTTGGATGTTAAGTACTATGATGAGGTTGCAGAGGAGTGGCGAGTCGAAACCGTCAATGCGATTTTAGGATTGACTACAACCTCTGGCGAGATGGAAGTTCCAGCCGGTGAATCGGTGGTTTGTAATGCTCGTGTTCAGCTGGAATTCGTTATTGGCACGATGATCGAAGTAACGGTAAATACTGATGATTTCCTTCCGCCTTTGAATACAACGGTACAGATTCCAGTCCGATCGCCTCCCCTGTACAACTTGACCGCTATTCAATCAGACTGCTATGCCTACGACAATGGTACAATCCATGTGGTGCTAGAGAATATCGGAGAGGGTTACTGTGAGGTAGATCGAGTAGCTCGTATTGAAGGTCATGATATCTTTCTCTCTGATAAGGCTGATCGAGGACTCCTATTGTTTACTGGTGAACAGATTGAATTCAATCTTGACGCTGCTGATGTAGGAGAAACCCTTACATCAGGGGAAAAAGTGAAGGTTGAAATCTTCTATATGGCGCTTGTCCCTGAATACTTGGGACAGAACGTAACACTAAACATGACTATACAAACAACTCCAACACCAAGTCAACCCAATTACCTCCCAATTCAGGGTAACCCATTGAACGGGATTAACCTCTATTTCGACCCGTCATCCCTAATGGCTTACGAAGTGGATTCGTCACTCTCTTGTTGCGCCTGCAGCTCTCTCTTCATTACCCGGCGATACTTCCCATAGCGGTCCTCGATAGAGAAGCGAGGTGGATGGGCAAAGACTACTGACCCGCCACAGATAGGACATTTATCTGGGTTCATCGTATAGTGAGAACAACGAGTACATTTCTTAAGTTGCCGAGGTAACGCTAACACCTCATCAATCTAGGAGCGGGATACGACGCTGCCCTCTCCGCCGCACTCCTCGATTACTCTTAGGCTTTCCTCTACGGCACGGTCGAGAATGCTCTCCGCATCCTTGGCACCTTTTGCTCTTAACCGAATCCGGTACCGTGGTGCACCGTCAACGAATACCTCACCCTTTGCAGGTGCTACTACTGCCTGAGCAGCCAGTAGAGCCTTTCTAACACCTTCAACCCCTTCAGCGCTGGAACAGGATAGTTGTATCGTGACTTCGAGACTGATTTCCCTAACAACAACATGAATCATTGCAAGCTCGTGGAGTACATCTGCCCATTTCTTTGGTACTCCAAGATCTCTTAGAACCGTGGCGCCCTTCTCTTTAGCCTCTTCTAGAGCCTCAAGCATGTCACTGAACTTTGATTCCATTAGTTTACCAGCTAATTCAAAGGCTTCTTCATAAGTTGTTTTAAGCCGCTCTGCTGCTAACTCGAGTAGCCTTTTTCCACGTTGACCACGTTTCCATTCTTGAATCTTCATCCGGGAATGCTCTTTAGTTACACGACGTAACGAGAGGTCGATTTGTCCCCTCCGTGAATCGACACGGAGAACCTTCCCTACAATTTTCTGGCTTTCTCTAACGAAGTTGCGAATGTTTCTTACCCAAGTGGAAGCTATTTCGGATATGTGGATGAAAGCTTCACGGTCATCGTGTTCATCAAGGTTTGCATAAGCGCCATGCGATGTAATTCGTGTTACCGTGGCTATTACAAGTTCTCCCACACCAGGGATCGACGAACCTCCACTACTATGCGCATCTCGGTCTTCAGACATTTGCACGACACCTACAATAAAACCTAACAGGCACTATTCTGATCAGTCTAGTTCAGATACAATTTCGCCGAGAATTTCAGCCTTCCCCCCAGTCGGCTTCAATAGGGGTTTCTCACAGACATCACATTTTACAACAATTGTTGACCAACCAAAGACTATCTGTGTATCATTATCACACTCGGGACACTTCACAATATAGAACCGAGAAGTTGGTTCCGGTATCTGTCCTTTCCTAGACATTTCACTCACCTTACTGAACAAACTCTATCTTCTTCAACCTATTGCCTTTACGGACGGTTGTGTGACCGCAAACCTTACACTTGTATCTAATCACATACTTCTTTGTACCAGATTTTGCGAATCGTTTCTGAACTGGTTTTGGTTGCGAGCCATACCCTGCTTTTTTCCGGTGATAGCGTCTAACTCCAGCAGCAAGGCGACGCTCTCGGCCTTTCTTGTACAACGAGAGCGTGTGCTCCTTATGCACCTTACAACGTGCGCAATAGGTCTTAACTGTCTTGGGTGCTTTCACTTCGGTCAGCTCCAATAACGACAGGCTCTGCCCCGTTTCGCCGTATTATTCCACGGGCATTTTCGAGGGGGAGTACCGCCAAGTCATCAGCCCTAAACGGTCCAAATGTTTTTAAATCTACTCCAACGATTTGAGGATAATCTTCAAGGAATCGGACGAGGGATAGGCTAGAGGACGAATCGGATTCCATTGGTGCGAATATATCTTCCTCCAACATCATAACTGAGCGCAGATTTCTCGTTGTTTGTTCTACGAAACGTTGTTCCTGCCTTGTCAAAAGGCTGTGGTCAATTGTTTCTGAAGCGAGCACCAGCGCTATAATCTTCCTTATACGATGTTGTAAAAGGCTCCTCAGTATAAAACGCAGATTGGACAACTCGGTTTCAAGTAGGAGGCGATGAAGCTTTGTCACATCCTCTGATTGCACCTCTGATATCAGCTGTTCTATGTAGACTCTTAGCCTTTGCATGAATGTCTCACGGAGAGAAAGTAGTTTGTTTGACGACCGCTCCTGTTTCCAATATTCAAATAACGACTCGTATATTATCCGCGCCTCCTTATTCACTAATTGTTGCCACACCCTTGCCTAAGAGCAAGATAGCAGCCGAGAGAGGAAGCTCACGCCTGCATTCTGTCATAGGTGAGTATTCAGTGTTCCCCAATCTGAATCCAGGCGAGTCTTTCACATAGATTTCTAGAGAGCCCTCGAATACTTGGACATCACTAAATGGATCAAAGCCATCTAGTGACTTCATGTCTAATTGTTTAACGAGGAACCCAGTTTTACCATGCAACGAACCTGGAAGTCGAATGAGGCGGTGAATATCAGTTGTAACTGGTTCGTCTACCTTTGCACCCATCTGGTCAACCGCAAACTGGGCAATGGCGCGCCATGCAACCTTACCGAGGCCTTTAGGCAATATGTATCTGGGCGGGTCTTCATCTAGCCTTCTCAGAATGGAGGGAGCCTCACGGACTAATTTCTCTTTCTGATGGACCTTCAAGTGAGGTATCTCCTTTATTATGGTCGGATTTTTGAAAATTGCTTGAATACCATGAGCGAGTTTCTGTTCCCACCCAATTGTACGAACATTGGGCCCTTTTGGTATTCCGTACGATCGATCTACAAAGCCATGGTGTGGGAAATCCAGCCCTACACCAGTAATATAATCGATGATTTCTCGGCGTTCTGCGGAACCCAGAGGTTGGACTTCTTCTGTAAAACAGTGAACATGATATCCACGGTGCCCTGAGAAGACTATCATGATATCGTCGAGTTTTACGCCGAAATCTGGCAATAGGAAATCTTCAATTATCTTGACTGCTTCGCTTCTTGCAGCGTCAAGGCATTCCTTACACATCCACTTCTGTTCCTGTATTGCTGATGATTTGCATTTCGGACAAGCATCAGGTCTTCGACCCTTTCCTCTGACCTCACACTCTTTGCAGAACCATTTATCGTGAAGCTTCTGACAGGGGAGCGTTAAATGATCAGCGTCGATATCAAAGATTAGGTTAGCGCCTAGCCATTCTTTTAGCGGCATCTTGGGTGCGTCAGGTTTCTCGTATTTTGCAGCAGAGTAGAAAACATGAGCCGGGCCCTCTTTTGCTATGAAATCAACCAGTTCCTTCTTCTCTATGAAACTGGTATGACGAAGCGCGCCCCTTCGAGTGAACCAGAAAAAGGCGAATTCACGTTGCTCAAATTCAAGTGGCACTGTAATGTTATCGGGTTTCCGCTCGTAGTATGCCGCAAACTGGTTCTTTAGGAATGCTTCGGTTTTATCCACTTTCTCCTCCTCCTATAGTAAGCGAGAGGATGACGTATGTATTCACAATATTTGTCCTTATTCACACAAAGTCGAGTGGAAACCAAATACGCACATGCAGGTGGAGTATATTCGGTGCTCCCTCGCTTACCAGCAATGTGTTCAACCTGATACCTCGCGAGATCTTCACGGAAGTCTGGAGCCTTTACGAACAAGTTTAGAATTGCGTCGACATCCATACCTACGTTTAGTAGAAAAGCCGTTACGGTAAATCTTGCAATGTGCGAAAGGGGTTTACCTTCAGCCATATCAGCGATAAGAGCCTTAATACAAGGCGGAAAGGCTTCGGGAACTATTTCCCCCATTATTTCTTGCTTCATACGTTCCGTACGACTGCGAACAACATTTTCTAGTTCTTCATACATTTGCTGGATGTTGGGTGGAAAGGGCGGCGAAACTCGTTTAACATCACTGATTAGTAGTTGTTCCACTGCTGCTCGAAGCACTCGTGCAGTATCTCCTTTTCTAAGAAGAACAAAGCCATTGACCATTCGTTTGTTTACTAGCTTCCATTCACGTTCATGAAAGCCAGCCGTTGCAGCAAGATAATTTGCGAAATGTAGTCGATGAGAGAATTCACGTCCAGCAATTCGAGTGGGTTTAGGATCTAACTGCCAATTGAAATTACGCTCAGCTATTGTTGCTAGCTTCATATCGGACTCCTTAAGGAAATAACGCTCAGCACGTTTAGCCTCCGCTGTAGCCCAACGCCGTCGGAAAAACATACTTTTTATTGCGTCAACCATTACCTTCGCAACAAAAAAACTAGCAAGTTCTACAAACTCACTACTCGTCTCACTTTTCAGAGTCAAAGGCTCTGTAGTCTCAAGAGCTTGAAGAAGCCTCCTCCGAGTTTGTTGAATCACCTGAGCATTTGCATCAATCTCTTTGAGAGAAACATCTAACTCTTTTAGTAAATTCCGTGCTGAAATTGACCACGGATATTTCGCAGCCTCATAGATTTTAGTATCCTCGAGCATTTGTCCTGCCTTAGAATTCATCTTCAACTCGCGGCGCAAGATAATAGATAATATGGCCACCGTTGATAACTGTAAAAACCAGTTTAATTGGTGTTCCCTCACCAAATTCGACTTGGACAGTATCAGACGCAGCTACTGCCTTCATCATATCACTCAGATACTCTAACGCGTAAAGAGACTTAGCCGGTTGCTTGACTTTGTATTCAAGAAGCGCTTCATCTTCTTTGCTGAGGCGCACTTCAAAGTTACCTGTGTCCCCTCTTGCAGAAATAATCAATGCCTTTTTTGTGGCATTTAACGCGACAAAATCGCTAACGATATCCGCATCTTGAATGATTTCCTTTAGCGTGTCAGCAGTGATTTTAACAGAAACGCCAAATTCGACTGACAGCGTTGGTGGACGTTCATCTCCCAACTCTATCAAGGCCACACTGAAGCTACGACGTGTTCGTCCTAGAAGTGTGATTACTAATTTATTTGATTCATGATCCACACTTAGTTCCAGACTATTTCCTGAACCAGCCCGCTTGACAATCTTCTCTATCTCATCGAGGTTAATTCCGATTTTACTTTCCTCGTCACATTTATACTCACTAAAAGCACCTTTCGGTAGCTCGAAATCAACCATGGCTATTCTCGATGGATCCATGGCGCGAAGAGTAAGACCCTTAGGTGAAATCTCGAAATTTGCTTCGTCGACGAGAGCCGAGATGGCGCTTATGAGAGCTTGCCATGTCTTTGCGTCTTCAAACTTGGCCGTAAACATTTAGTCATTCCTCCTAGGAAATGAGGTTTTGAATAATCGTATAGCACGTTTATATAATTGCTTATCAAGAGCAGCGATGTCCTGGATTAAATCCGCTCGAACCAATAGCGTCCCGTCGCTTGAAAGAGAAATCGTGCCAAAAACCCGGATGAAGGCTTGGAGCTTTGGAGAATCCTCTACTGATACATTAACTCGGCCAGTGTCATCACTAAGCGTTATCAATCCATTCTGCACATCCACTACGAATCCCATTATTCGTACACGCCGACCAACATCCTCTCCCGATAGGGCACTAATTTCTTCAAAGATTGCAGCCTCTCTGACAAAAGAAGTTCCTGACACATTCACCATCTACTTACATAGCAAGAATTTCTAATAATCAATTTAAACCTGTCCATTACAAAGGCAGCGAGGAAGGAAAGATTAAAAGCCTATCTGCTTTGATGAAGTTCTATTCCTTTTCACAGAAAGGAGAACTAATTTCATAAAAACTACAAACCTAGCATTTGAGGTGTTTTTTTTGTCCTGGAGAACTATCCCTCTTCGAAATGTCATTCTAGCACTTCTTGAAAAACGACAAGGTGTGCTCATAGACAAAGAACTTATCAGATTACTAAAAGCCCTAAGAGATACCACTACTCCATCAGAGTTGAATCGAACGTTAATGGAACTAGAGATTTGCGGACTTGTACATGTTCAACAGATTACAAAGTCAAAGAGGAAGATTGAACGGGTTACTAGTCGTCGATATCTCACCATCGCAGAAGACTGACAATGGTTCTGCATTATTCGTAGGTTCAGCTAAACAAACGGAGTGGTACTAGGTCGCGTTTGTCGGGCTCGTTTACCCCAGGACGTATAGGCTTTCTCCATCTCCGGAGTGACTGTGGGATGTACTTCCTTAATCGCCTTCATGAAATGTCTTCGATGGACAGTTTCCGTTTCCATATCCTCCTCAAGAGCAGCAAGAGCGGCTTCTCTGCAACATGCTTCAATGTCGCTACCCGCGAAGCGTTCTGAGGCTTGAACTAGTTCAGCAATCTTAACATCCTTTGCAAGTGGCATGTCTTTCATATAGATTTCAAAGATTTTTCGACGTGCATCAGTATCTGGCGCAGGAACAAGTATGTGGCGATCAAACCGACCAGGTCTTAGCAATGCAGAATCTAGGAGATCAGGGCGATTAGTAGCAGCTAGCACGACGACATCCTTTAGAGATTGAATTCCATCAATTTCAGTTAGAATTTGACTAATTACACGCTCTGTTACATGCGAGCCGCCAACACCACTACCTCGGGCTGGTGCTAAAGCGTCAACTTCATCAAAGAAAATAATCGCTGGAGCTGCATGCCTAGCACGCCTGAAAACTTCTCGGACAGCTTTCTCCGATTCACCGACCCATTTACTGAGAACCTCTGGACCCTTTATACTAATGAAATTTGCTTCACTCTCAGTTGCGACTGCACGAGCGAGGAGAGTTTTGCCACATCCTGGAGGTCCGTATAGGAGCACACCTCTAGGCGGCTCTACACCTAGACGGGTGAATGCTTCAGGATATCTGAGTGGCCACTCGACTGCTTGCTTCAGTTTCTCTTTAATTTCCTCTAGCCCACCGATATCCGCCCAGCGAACATTAGGAACTTCAAGAGTTACTTCTCGCATTGCTGTTGGCTGAATTTCTCTTAGGGCGTGTAGGAAATCCTCGTTAGTCACTCGGAGATCAGCAAGCACTTCTGGTGGAATTTCATCTTCTTCTAGGTTGATACGAGGCAGATAACGGCGTAAGGCTAGCATGGCTGCCTCGCGACAAAGGGCAGAAAGGTCAGCACCGACGTAACCATGTGTGATTCCAGACATTGCCTCAATATCCACTGAATCCAAAGGCATTCCCCGAGAATGAATTAGGAGTATCTGGTGCCGCCCATCACGATCTGGTATTCGAATCTCTATTTCCCGATCAAAACGGCCTGGACGACGAAGTGCTGGGTCGATGGCATTAGGTCGATTAGAAGCGCCTATTACAATAACTTGTCCACGTTTCTGTAGACCGTCCATGACAGCGAGGAGTTGAGCAACTACCCTCCTTTCAACTTCGCCAAGAACCTCTTCCCGTTTGGGTGCGATAGCATCAATTTCATCTATGAAGATAATACTAGGAGCATTCTTTTCTGCCTCTTCAAAGATTTGGCGAAGCCGTTTCTCTGACTCGCCGTAGAATTTACTCATTATTTCGGGACCGTTGATGGAGATGAAATGTGCCTCTGATTCATTTGCTACTGCTTGCGCAAGTAATGTCTTGCCACAACCTGGGGGTCCGTGTAGAAGAACTCCTTTCGGCGGAGTTATACCAAGGCGAGCAAAAAGTTCTGGGTGTTTCAGAGGGAGTTCTACCATCTCTCGTATTCGTTGGATTTCATCACCAAGACCACCGATTTCTTCGTATGTTATGTAAGGAATCCCTGTCTCTAACTCTTTTGGAGGCTCACTAAGTATTGTAAGCTGAGTGTTCAGAACAACAAGCCCAATCCCTGTGGGGCGTAGGCGACGTACAACGAATCGAACTGGACGACCTAATATTGATACATGAACAGTGTCGTCCTTTGTTACTGGGCAATTCAGTAACTTCTGTTTCACGAATTCATCAAAATCTTTTGCTGGAAATCTCATTTCTAGAGGTGCAAGGACTATGGAGGCTGTTGACCGTTCCTGAACAGGATAGGCTGAAACGTGCTCTTCAAGGCTAGCCCCCGCATTTCTACGCATACGTCCATCCATTCGTATGATTCGCTGCCCCTCATCCTGAGGATAAGCAGGCCATACAATACCTGCTGTTACTTTCCGTCCCTTGACTCCTAGAATGTCACCAGTTTGCACTCCTAGTGATTCCATTGTTGAAGTGTCAATTCGAACAATGAACCGTCCGGCATCACGTTCATGAGCCTTTTTTACTCGAAGTGTGATAGATTTACCTTTGGGTTGAATTTCATCTTCCAAGTCTTATCCCAGCTATTAAGGTGAAATTTAGGCTTTTAACTTCGTCGGCGTCACGATTCACCCTTCCGATGTTACTATTATGATTGAAGAGTGGAAAACTCTTGAAAGGTCATGTCTTTGGTGTGGATGTGAGAAGCTAGAGGAGTGAGACCGCCTCGATAACGACCTCACCTACTCCTGGAATCTCTTGAACTATTTTCTCTACTAAATCTGTTCCACCAGCTTCGTCTCCGACAATGAACCGCATTCGAAGAGCAGATAATGGACCAAAGATTGGTACCTCTTCGAACCCTTCAATTTCTGCTTTACCTTGAAGGGACTGCTTGATTCGCTGCTTCAACTCTGGTAGTGGGATAGCTACATCCTCTGGCATAATTTTCATGATTGCAAGAACATTGCCCAAAAACACAACCTCCTCAAGAAATCTAGGACTCTTGTATTACCAACTAAGGCCCCTTAAAATTACAACCTGCACAGGTGTATGGATTTGCAAATTCCCGGCACTTCTCGCATCGCCAAAGTGTTAATCCGCCACAAGAAGGGCATGTGAAATGAACAGAATTTTCACGAGGACTAACTAGACCACCGCAAGAATTGCAAAAAGGGGTTTTATGTTCACTCAAAGTTTTCGCCTTTAATCGTGGTTCTGCACCCTTCAGAGATGTACGGTTCTTAAATGTTATTCAACATCATTCCATTCAATCTAAGTTCTTCTTTTTGAAATAGCCCTACGCTTTAATGATGTCCCACAATGTGGACAAGCTTCACCTTTGGAACGGTTCGGAAAACTCTTTGAGCAGCCCGGACAGTATGTTTTCCACTTAATTACCTCGCGAATACCACGTTCCCCTACAGGACGAAACTTGATAGCCAGAGCCGAAGCAATATTCTGAATTACATAGTCATTAGATAGCACTATTGCTGTATAGCCTTGTTTAGTAAGATCAAGAGCAAGAGCAAGGAGTTGTTTATCGGGTTCAGACAAGTATTGAAGGTCGCCTAGGGCAATCGCTGCTTCAACTACTGCATTTATAGAGAAATGTGTAGGCTCCAAAATTCTAAGTTTCCCTGAATTCAGTAGCATTAGAACGATACTATCAAGTTTCTTCCGTTTCATTTCCTCTACTAGAGCTGGTGTGGTAGCTAACTGAACTTCAGAGGCTGAGTAGTGTAGCTGCCCCATAAGAGCTGAGGTATCAACGACGAAAATCAGTGAATCAGAATCCGCCATCGAAGTCACCTTAGAAGTTTTCCTTGTAAGCGGTGATAGAAACTGCTGTGTCGACGAAGGATTAGCAGAGGCGACTCAGATTTTCTCACAGTTACAGGAGCATCAGCTGGAATTTGATTTACTAGCTCTCCATCTATTACAAGATTAGACTTTATCCTGGCTCGTAAAGTGAGAGTGATTGTATCAGGGACAACTAGGGGAAGCATGCTGTTTCGTAATGGTGCAGCAGCAATAATGAGGATAGCATCAACACGAGGATGGATAACTGGCCCTCCTAATGAAAGGCTGTGACCAGTTGATCCGGTTGGTGTTGCGATAGCAAGTCCATCACCACGGAACTTGAATTTGGAGTCCTCATCGAGTTGGATTTGGAAAACTGGAGGGCGTCCCTGTTTCTGAGGGAATAATGACACTTCATTTGCAGCGTCAGGGAATTTAGATTTCTGGAACCTTATCGAGAGGCGAGTTAACTCTTGAACTTCACACTCACCTGCAAGCACTTGATTTATTAGAGTCTCCGCATCCCCAATTTCACATTCAGAGAGGAATCCAAAGGAGTGAAGGTTAACGGGCACTATCGGTACGCCAGTAGGGAGTGAACGTGCCGCATGGAGAGTTGTTCCGTCACCTCCGAGTGTCACGACAAAATCCGCTTGTAGATTAGCTAGAGGAACACCTAATTCAGAACGGTTTAGTTTTTCCGCTAAGTGACTAGGCATCTGCACTGAAAGCTCCTTGGCTTCTAGAAAAGCTAAGAGCCGACTAGCTTCCCTTTCGCCTGCTGCGAAATTTGGTCGTGTGACTAGTCCAACTGTCTTCATCAAAGAATCATCTCATTCCAAGTTTATAACAGATTCCTGGCAACAACAAACAGCCTAAAAGTTTAAGTGAGTTATACTGTTTTATCCGAAAAGGTGGCAGTAGATGTCCATAAAAATTGTTGAAGCAGGTAGCCTGAAAATAGGTCGCTACATCTTAATTGACGAGGAGCCATGTCGTATCGTTAGTTTAGAGAAAAGCAAGTCTGGGAAGCATGGACACGCAAAGGCTAGAATAGTTGCTGTAGGATTATTTGATGATGTGAAGCGGAGTATCGTTTTGCCGACTGATGCAAAAGTTCAATCACCTATCATCGACAAACGCGTTGCTCAAATAAATTTCATCACAGACGCGACTCCCCCTATGTTAGGCCTAATGGATATGGAAAACTACGAAAACTTCGAGATGCCGATACCTGAAGAAGATTCGCTTGAAGGAACAATTGCGCAGGGCGCCCAAGTTGAATATTGGATTGTAATGGAACGCCGAAAATTAATCCGTGTTCGTTAGCACAGCAGTTTATTCTTCCAGCATCTATTAACAGATTTTTGGTATTTACACGATGCAAGAACATAATGTTAAGCAGATGATAATAAAGCCTAGAATGACCATCAGTGAGCTTGTATCACAATATGGTCAAGCTGGTGTTTTAGGGGCAGGGCGATTAGCACGAGCAGTTAGCATTGTACGCAATATGTTTCACTCCGATGAATATCTGGTGTTTCTATCAATGGCTGGACCTATGATAGCGGGAGGATTACGAAACATCATAACAGATCTAATTCGTAATAACCGGATACAAATTATTGTAACTAACGGAGCAAATGTCGTACATGATATAATTGAGGCGATTGGAGGGCGTCATGTACGAGGGGCTATGAATGTTGACGATTGCGAACTAGCAGAGAATAAAATTGGAAGAGCTGGCGACATCTTTGTGGAGACTTCCTCCTTTGAAAAACTTGAAGATTTTCTGATGAAGTTTCTCAATGATATTCCTGAAGAACAACGTGTTTCGGGTTTATCTCCCTCTGAACTAATCGGTGAACTCGGTAAACGGCTAGAGGACTCGCAGTCCTTCATCAGACAAGCGTATTTACACGAAGTACCTGTATTCTGCCCAGGGATTCTAGACTCCATGCTAGGCCTTCACCTTGCTCTATTCGGACAACTACAGAAACTCAGACTTGACGGTTTGAAAGACATGAAGATACTTCATGATAAGATATTCGAGGTTAGACAAGTCGGTGCATTGATTCTTGGAGGAGGGCTACCGAAACATTTCACACTAGGCGCTAATATTCTCCGTGGAGGGATAGATAGTGCCATTCAGATTACTACTGCTCGTGATGAGGACGGGAGCCTTAGTGGTGCAAAGCTTCAAGAGGGAATCTCATGGGGTAAAGTGAAATCTTCAGCATCTTTTGAAACGGTCATCGGAGACGCTACCTTACTCTTTCCACTCATAATAGGTGCGACACTAGACATGAAACTCTAGCTTGAATGTTGAGAAGAAAAAGCATTAATACTCCGCGCTTTGTATCCTTGGGTGTATTATTGAAAGTAGGAAGACACTATGGTTCTTGGAAAATTAGGTTCAGCGCTCCATGCTGCTGTGCAGAAGTTACTTCGTTCCCCACTAGTTGACGAGAAATCAGTTAAAGAACTTGTAAAAGATCTTCAACGCGCACTCCTCCAAGCTGATGTCAATGTTCGATTAGTGATGGAATTAACCAAACGTATAGAAGAACGCTCCTTAAAGGATGAGATAGCTCCAGGGGTTTCCCGTCGAGAATATGTTATCAAGGTTGTTTACGAAGAGCTGACTGCTATTCTAGGGGAGAAGTCTGTTCCTCTGACCCTAAAAGCAGGAAAGCCAAATGTGTACCTTGTAGTGGGAATCCAAGGGAGTGGCAAGACCACAACGATTGGAAAGCTAGCCAAACTGATCAAGAAAAAGGGTCATCGCGTTGGTGTTGTAGCAGCTGATACGTTTCGTCCAGGTGCATACGACCAGCTCCATCAACTTGCGGAACAAGCTGATGTGCCATTTTTCGGAGAACCGAAGGCAAAGGACTCGGTTAAAATTGCTCAGAAAGGAGTTAAACACTTCACATCTGAAAAAGCGGAAGTCATCATTGTAGATACATCAGGCCGTCATAAAGAGGAGAAAGGCCTTATTCGAGAGATGCAACAAATAGCAAAAGCAATCAAACCAACTGAGATAATACTAGTTGTTGATGGGACATTAGGTCAGCAGGCAGCAGTACAAGCAGCCGCCTTTCATGCAGCAACACCCATAGGTTCGATAATTGTAACAAAGTTAGACGGTTCAGCTCGTGGAGGTGGCGCGCTCTCTGCAGTCGCTGCTACAGGTGCTCCAATTAAATATATTGGCACAGGCGAGAAAATCGATGCAATAGAACAGTTTGTACCAACTAAATTTGTTGGTCAGCTCTTAGGAATGGCGGATTTCGAAGCATTGCTACAAAGAGTAAAAGACGCCGAAGCGATGCCAGAGAAAGAGTTAGCAAAAGCCATTATGTCAGGTCGTTTCACACTAAAGGATATGATGGCACAAGTGGAAGCGATGGGGAAGGTGGGGTCGCTTAGTAAAATTCTGAGCATGTTAGGTCTTGGTTACAAAGTTCCCAAAGAAATGCAGCAAACTGCAACAGAAAATCTTGAGAAATGGAAGGTCATAATGAAGTCAATGACCGAAGAAGAAATGGAAACACCCAAATGTATCCACCGCTCTCGGACAGACCGAATCGCTCGTGGAGCTGGTTGCCAACCCAAAGACGTGAAAGAACTCTTGCGCCAGTATAGCCAGTCCAAACGCCTCATTAAATCACTCCGGAAACGGCGTGGGGGAATGCGTCTACCAGGAATGCTAGGTGGTCAACAGCTTCCAAAGGGCGGCCGCTAGGGTGCGAACATTAAACATCGTCATTGATTCTCCTGCTGAATTCGTAATTTCGAAGACCGAATTGGATATTGGACTTGTTACCAACCCATATCGAGATATCGCACATTGTGTTAGGGCTGCCCTGTGCATTTCTCACGACCTACGAAGATGGGTAAACCTAGTGATATGCTTTGACAAGATTGGACCTATGTCACTCCATTTAGATCCCAAATCAATACGGTATATGGGAACTGATGAAAGGTCGATTCTTCTCCTTCTTGTGAAAGGGCAGAACCAAATGGGAAAGAGAAAACAACACACTCCAATTGGTCTGCGAATCAGTTCTTCAACCTCAGAAGAAACAGTATCTAAATTGACTGAGAAAGACACTTTGTTTCTCTCACCTGGTACGACAGCCAACTGGCAGAACCCCGTTACCAGTTTCGAAGAAATAGTGATGTATTGTCCATTATCGGAGGGGTTACTTCCTCGGTGGGCGACTTCCTCTAATGGGCACTACTATAAAGACTATCATAGACGCGACCTAGCTATTTTAGAGATTTTACATCAACTTGATATGATTAGTTGGGAAAAAGGAAAATAACAAGATAAACCATCAAACGATGCTTGAATAATGACAGTTAGTAAATTGATGAAGAAAGCTGAGAAGCTCTTAACCCGATATCCTTTGTGCGACTGGTGTCTTGGTCGGCAATTTGCCATTCTAGGGTATGGTTTATCAAACCAAATGCGTGGGAACGCCTTCAAAACCCTTCTTCTATTAGCAGGCACTGAAACCTACCATAAAGATAGAAAACGTGGAATTACTCACTTGAAGCGATTAGCTGAAAATGGAATGTTCCTTCCAGCGCTTCAATTTCTTAAGAAAGAAGGTATCAATGGGATTACTCCTGTTCAGCAGTGTAGCATTTGTCTTGGCATTATGGAAAGGATTAGAGAGATCGCTGATTTATCGATTCAGCAACTAAAAGGATGGGAGGCTACATCCATTCTTCTCGGTTCAAGAATCTCGCCAGATTTCATTGAAAGAGAGGAGCAATTACGGAGTGAAATACAAATAGAAAGCGGAGAGCCACTGAAAGCGGAGCTAAACCGAGAAATTGGTAAATTAGTTACAAAACAGCTCGACATTCCTGTTGATTTTAAATCACCTAGTATCGTTGTTGTTGTACACATCCCATCGTTTGAAGTGGAGCTTCATGTGAACTCGCTCTTCATCTATGGTCGATACAGGAAGCTTGTACGGGGGATTCCGCAAACAAAATGGCCCTGCCGAGAATGTTTAGGACAAGGATGTTCAAGATGCAAAGATACAGGAAAAATGTACCCCGAATCAGTTGAAGAACTAATTGCCGCACCACTACTAGATGTGACCCATGGAAAAAGCGTAAGGTTCCACGGTGCAGGCCGTGAAGATATCGATGCATGTATGCTAGGAAATGGACGTCCCTTTGTTATAGAGATTCTTACACCAAGAAAACGAAACATAGACCTTGAGGAAGCAGCAAAGAAAATTAACCAGTTTGCACAAGGAAAAGTAGAAGTTGACCAGTTACGTTTTTCGACTAAAGAGATGGTGAAACTTCTCAAAAGCAGTTCAGCGACTACGGAAAAAACCTACAAAGTAATCGCCCAAACTGAAAAACCGCTTCACCCAAAGGCGCAAGAGAAACTCGAAACAATACCAATGCCCCTTGAAATAATGCAGCGCACACCCCAGCGAGTAATCCATCGACGAGCCGATAAAGTTCGGAGAAAGCAGATATATGAATTAAGAGTCACCTCTCTGAAAAGTGATAGGATAATCCTTTTGATACGTTGCCAAGGCGGTCTATACATTAAAGAATTCATATCTGGAGACGATGATCGCACGACGCCTAGCATTACTGAAATCCTAGGAAAGACCATCAAGTGCATACAACTAGATGTAATTGATGTTAATCTCCCAGACGAAGTACTTCATGGTGAAAACTGACTTTTTTACTAGTGCCTATTACTTCAAGCAATACAAGCGCTTCTTCATTTCATCACAATAACAAGTGGAGTAATAATCTTTAAAAGACCATTCAACCAAGTCGCCACTGCCAAGAATGATTAAGAGATGGTCACGTATGGTAAAACGTAGCCATGGTTACCGTGTCGGTAGTAGAAAGATGATGACGAAAAACCCTCGTAAGAGAGGTTTACCACCACTCGGTAAACTTCTACGCACTTATGAGAATGGAGAACGTGTCGAGATTATTATCGACCCTTCAATTCATGGTGGACAGCCACATCGTCGGTTTCACGGACGTGTAGGAATTATTAAGGATAAAAGAGGAAATTCCTACGAGGTTGTCGCCATGCTAGGTAAAAAAGAGAAACTGTTGATAATTCGACCAGAACATCTTCGTCCTTGCAGCGGTGGAGAATCTAAATAATATGTTAGCAGGGGAAAATTAGATGAAAAACATTCTTGAAACGAAACCTCTTACTTTGGCAGAGGTGAAACAGTTCCTCACTAAGCGAGGGAGAAAAGCAGAGTTAAGCTATATACAACGTGTCACGCTAGAGCATACAATGAGGTTCTCACCACTCACTGCTCGCACAACCAGGTCGATTGTAAAGAAATTAGTTAATAAATTAGAGATGGAGGAGACGTTGGCGATACAGCTTGTCGATATCATTCCCACGACAGCAGAAGAGCTAGCATCATTTCTAGCAAAAGCGCCTCGTACTTATTCAGAAGAAGAACAAAAGACAATACTGGAATTTCTTGAAACTCTGCAGAAGAAGGCTGAATCAAAAAGGAAAGAGGAATAGAAAGCAGAAAGAGACATCCTTTAATTTTATATAATATCCTTGAGGGGTTGAGATGTCACGTCCAATAAAGAAGTTTGAAGAGTACGCATTTGTACTAGACTTTCTTCCTCGCGGCTATCCAGATGATACTCGTCCGCTTTTCCGGAAAGAACCTATCGTACAAGCAATAGGTGACACACACTTCACTCTTCTCGAGCTAGTTCCTCGTAGAGGCGCACGATTTGAACCACACGAGGCAGTTTTCATTGGTCGTGATAAACGAGAAAAAATTGACCATGTTAAACGACGCATTCCATATGAGGATTTAACGGCAACGGCAAGAAGTGAATTACCGTTTATCATTGAAATGCTTGTTGGGAAATCAGAACAGCGTTTTGTTGATTTCTTTAACCTTTCAAGACCCCTAACAACTCGAATGCACAGTCTAGAACTGCTTCCTGGAATAGGGAAGAAGTTCATGTGGCAAATTCTTAAAGAACGTCAGAAAGCGTTGTTTACTAGTTTTCAAGATATCGCAGAGCGTACTCATATAAGATCCCCAAAGGATCTTATCATTAAACGAATCCTGTCTGAACTCCAACGAGAAGACAAATATAGCCTGTTTACGAGAAAACCAGCTTCTGATAGAGAGATGGGAAGGTCTTAGAAATAGGATGCCGCCAGAAGGGCTTCTCACACAGACTCAGCGTTGGCTTCGCGCCAGAGGAATTACAGCAACGAAGCGGTTGGGGCAACACTTTCTGATTTGCGACGAAGTTCTTTCGCGCACAATAGATTATGCTGATTTGGCACAAAATGACACTATACTTGAGATTGGGGCAGGTATTGGAACATTAACACGAGCATTAGCTAGCCAGGTTCAGCATGTGTATGCTATTGAGAAGGATCCAAAACTGCACGACGCGCTTCAGAAGGAGTTTGAGGGAAGCACCAGAATAACGTTCATCCGCGGCGACGCTGTAAAAGTAGAATGGCCTTCTACTACTAAATTAGTAGCGAACTTGCCGTTTGGAATATCATCGCCAGTGCTTTTCAAGTTTCTTTCCTCAGAAATTCCAGTAGCAATTTTAATGCTTCAACGAGAGTTTGCCGAACGGCTCACCGCTTCTGCTGGGTCAAAAATCTACGGAAGACTTACGGTGATGTCAACCTACATAGCCACATCTGAGATTCTAGAATATGTAGCGCCTAATTGTTTTCATCCACCTCCTGAGGTTACATCCGCTTTAGTCAGAATTAAGCGGCGTACAGAACCAGCGTTTAACGTAGTAAATCATTCACTTTTTACCAAGCTTGTTATATCCTTCTTTAATCAGCGTCGAAAGAAAATCCGCTCCCCCCTCATAGCTCTACTTCGGGAAATGAAGTTAAAACCACACAGTATCGAAGAAATTAAAAGCAGAATTCCTTGGCTCGACCTCCGAGCAGAGAAGCTCAAACCAGAAGAACTTGCAGAAATCGCCAACATCATACACAAGGTGCTATCCGATTGAACATAGTAGAGGCAAGCTTCTCGGATGTAAGAGTTGTTGTACATGATGGAGTCTATGAACCAGCTGACGACACCTTCTTGCTCTGCCAATACCTTGACATTTCTCCAGGGGAAAAGATGCTTGAAATTGGTTGCGGATGTGGACTCGTATCTATTGTTGCCGCAAGAAACGGAGCGACTGTTGTTGCTACTGACAAATCACTAGCTGCGGTGCAGAATATTCGAGAGAATGCTAGGAAAAACAATCTCCATGATAAAATCGACATACGCCAAGGATCGTTATTTGAACCAATTCAAAGAGATGAACGATTCTCCGTTATTGTCTGTAATCCACCCTACTTGCCAGGAACTAGAGAGGATCCAGCTTATGACAGCGCATGGTCCGGGGGACCAGATGGACGAGAAGTGATAGATGCCTTCCTCTCCCAATGCACGAATTTTCTTGAAAAAGACGGGCGTGTTCTAATTGTACAATCTTCACTCTCCAACCCAGAAAAGACCTATCTTATGCTGGAAACCTTGTTCCACAACTCAACCATAAAGGCAGAAAAACGCTTCTTTTACGAGCGCCTTCTTCTATTTGAAGCCCACCAACCCCGCCAGCTGACAACTGAAAGGTTTTAGAATCAGTCTTCCCAGAAAAGGAATGGTGGAACATGCCAGTCAACTTGACCTCAGAGGGCTCGGCAGCGAAAAGAGCATATGAAGAAGCGACCGGCCTAGAGGACAGGATTGAAAAATTAGAGAAATTCATAAGTTTAATCCCCAAACACAAAAGTTCAGAAAAAATGGTGGCCACCTACCGGCATCGTTTGACTGTTTTACGTAGCGAGTTGGAGGAGCGTCGGGCTAGGAGAAAATTAAGTACTGGCGGTCCCACTTACAGCTTGCCGAAGGAGGGGGCTGGGCAGGTTGTATTGGTCGGGCTTGCTAGTAGTGGTAAGAGTACACTGTTGAATCGGCTTACTGGCGCCAAGGCTAAGGTTGGTAGCTATGGATTCACAACCCAGCTGCCTGAACCAGGAGTTTTGAAATTCGGAGGTAGTGGTATCCAAATCATTGAGATGCCAGCTCTCTTTGAAGGAGCTGAAGAGAGTAGTGTTGGCCGCCAAATTCTTGGCGGGATTCGGAATGCGGATCTCATTGTACTTGTTGTCGATCTTTCTAAGCCGCCTTTACCTCAGATGGAGTTCCTTATTGGGCTGCTAGAGAAGTCCAGGATTAGACTGAACAAGAGTCCTCCGCCAATCAGGTTTGCAAAAACAGGTAGTGGTGGTTTCCATATCATTGGTCAAACTCATTTCCAGGGCGACCCTGATCTTATTCAACAGTTGCTGCTTATGCGGCGGGTTCATAATTGCTCTTTGCAGTTTAGGGGACCTGCGACTCTAGATGATCTTGTTGAAGTGGTTGATAGTAGAACCCGTTATGCTCCTGCTATTGTTATTGGTACGAAAGGTGATGCGGAGGATAGTTCGGCTCATTTCGAGGAACTTGATAAGCAGTATGGTAGCGATTTTCAAATTTTCGCGGTTTCAGTTGAGAAAGATAGGGGGATCGAGGCTGCTGCGGCGGGTATTTTTCGAGGGCTGGGTGTTATTCGTGTTTATACTCGGAAGGCTTCTGGGGAGGTTGCTGATAAGCCAATTATTCTGCCTGAGGGTGCGCTTATTGAGGAGCTTGCCTCTCGTCTTCATAGTGATTTTCTAGTTAGTTTTCGGTACGCCATTGTTTTTAGGGAAGGTGGTCGGATGAAGCGCAAGAAGGTAGGACTTGCCTTTCGGTTGGAGGATCAGGATGTTACCCAGATTTTTACTGGCGGGAAGTAGGAGGGGGGCGTGTTTGTTATGATTGTCGCGCAAGATTAATAAGATTGGGAGATTTGCTGATACCGTCCACTCATTATGATGTGGGAGGCTCACAACGATGGTAAGACCTGGTAGATGTTATCGCCATATCAAGCGCCCACCCTACACACGGCACAAGTACATTAAGAGAATCCCTGGACGTAAACTAGTGCTATTTCGGATGGGAAAGAAGAAGAACAGGAATTTCCAACTAACATTGAGCCTCACCACAGACGAATCAGTGCAAATACGACATGAAGCCCTAGAAGCAATGCGTATCGCTGCTAACCGTTTTCTAAACCGTAGCATTGGCGTCGAAAGCTACTTTCTGTGGGTTCGAATTTATCCGCACCAAATACTTCGCGAAAAAAGGATGATGGCCTTCGCAGGTGCTGACCGAATCCAAGAAGGAATGAGGCGCTCTTTTGGAAAACCCTTTTCACTAGCTGCGCGCGTGCGTCCAGGCCAACCAGTACTTACCCTTGAAGTCGATTTCAAACACCTGCAAATCGCTAAGGACGCCCTACGCCGAGCAAAAATGAAACTTCCCACTCCTTGCACAGTTCGTCTAGATCGTGCGAATCCACCTGAACTAGCCGTAAAAGTTGGACTACACTAGAGATCTATCAAGTGTAGCTAGAAGATTCCCCTCGGAGAAGCACTACTGTCTTTTATTTTTTAGGACTTTAAGTAGCTTCTTATTTCCTGAATATTGACCCAGCCATGGCTAGTATTCTCACTGATTTAAAGACAATTCCTAGGAATAGCAGGATTATTCTAGGTGTTTCCGTGAGCTGGTTCTTTTCAGCTGGGCTGGTATCATCGTGGAAGAACCTATTCATCAATATGTTCGGGGGTTTTCTCCTAGTGGGCGCTATCTCAACGGTGTCTTTGGGATTGAGTCTTCTGTTTTCTTTTATTGGAGGCCATTTGGGCTCCGTGTATTCCGAGAAGAAGATTGTCGTTACGAGCATCTTGTTTACAGCAATAGGATACGCCCTTTTCGCTCTAGCGAATACTATCGACGTCCTAATCCTTGGTGTTATGTTCATGACATTCTCCAGCCTTGGCTCACCTTGTTTGAGTTCAATCTATTTTGGCGAGGTTCAGCGAGAGCACCGTGGTCTTGCATCTGGTACCAAGACCGTCGCTGTGAATGTTGCTACCTTTACTGCCCCAATCGTAAGTACTCATGTCTTGCTAAGCTTACTTGGGTTCGTGGGTATGATGCGAACAGGGTTACTTGTCACTGCTATTTGCTTAATTGTTAACAGTGGCTTGATTGCGCTTCTTGTTCGCACAAACCAAAGCGAAACTGGTACAACTAGTGAAAAGCCCGAGCCCAAACGACTTTTCCTTGACGGAGTACATACAACGTTTCGTGCGTCACCAGCACTCCGGCTGTTATTAGTTGTTACAATTCTTGAGAGCGTTGCATACAGCATTAGTTCAACATTCGAGATTTTCATCATCACGGAAGTAGTAGGCGTAACAATCGATGCCTATAGTGTATTGTTGTTGATTTACGGCGTACTATTCATTCCTCTTGGATTTCTCTTTGGACGATTTGCCGATCGTGGAAGCCGGTGGCGTTGCGCGCTTGGGTTCCTCTTATTACCCTTCATAAACCTGGCTCTGATTTTTTCACGGGGTTTCTGGCAGCTTCTCGTGCTCTTAATGAGCGGAGCGGTTGGAGTTGCAGCGTGGTATGCGTGCAAATATCCCCTGATAACTGATTTAACACCAAGGGAGAATCTTGCTAGTGTATTTGCGGTCTTTCTGACACTACCCAGCTTGTTCGCCCTCTTCGTGCCGTTCCTCAGCAGTGTCTTCCTTCTTTCTTTTTCCCTTGAAGCGCTTTGGATGATTGAAGTAGGCATCTTCGGTTGTGGCGCTGCATTAATTCTTCTTGCATACCGTAAGTATTCAAGGGATTTCCTAGGTGCAGAAATTCTTAGATAGGGGACTAGCTTTGTAAAGGAAAACGAAAAGCTTTGCCAGCGAATCGCGCTTCAGACTCCAACTCGTGATTAATCTCTATTAAGCGGTTGTATTTAGCTGTCCGGTCGCTTCTAGCAGGCGCACCTGTCTTTATTTGTCCACAGGAGAGAGCGACAACAAGGTCAGCTATGAAAGTGTCTTCTGTTTCGCCACTCCGATGGCTGACAACTACTCCGTATTCATTTGATGTAGCTAGGTCAGCCGCTTGTATTGCTTCAGTTAAGGTACCGATTTGATTTACTTTCAACAGGAGTGCATTACCTGCACCAACGTTAATTCCATGCTGTATTCGATTTGGGTTAGAAACGAAGAGGTCGTCACCAACAATTTGAACCTTCTCACCAACTTCTTTTGTTAAAGCTACGAAACTGTCAAAGTCGTTTTCACCAAATGGATCTTCTATTGAGACCAATGGGTACTCTTTACATAATTTCTGATAATAGTCAATTAGCTCTACTTGGGATAGTTCATGACCATCTATTGAGTATCTATTATGACTGTGGAACTCGGAGGCAGCAGCATCGATTGCAAGGGCAATTTCCTTCTCGGGAGTATAACCCGCCTCTTCAATTGATTCAAGAATTGCATCAAAAGCTTCTCGACTCTCAGCCATAGGAGGCGCGAAACCCCCCTCATCTCCGATATTCTTCGCTGCCGCTCCATATCGCTTCACTAGCACTTCTTTGAGGATATGATATGTTTCCACACCTGCCCGTAATGCATCAAGGAAGTTTCTAAACCCAATAGGCATGATATGAAATTCTTGAATAGCCAGCAGATTTCCTGCATGTTTTGCACCATTGATGATATTCATCATCGGAACGGGCATCACATACTGCTTCCGAGACCGAAGATACCTGTATAGGGGCTGGTTCGTACTGCTAGCTGCTGCAGTTGCTACGGCAAGTGATACACCAAGAATTGCATTCGCACCCATCCGTGATTTATTTGGAGTCCCATCCACGGCAATTAGTATTTCATCGATTTTTTCTTGTTCTCTGCAGTCAAGACCAATAAGCGGCTTCGCGAGCTCCTCTACATTACTAACTGCAGTTTGAACACCTTTACCTGCATAACGTGAAACATCACCATCCCGAAGTTCAACCGCTTCGTGCACACCAGTAGAAGCGCCAGAGGGAACCTTCCCAAGCCCATGGCCACCCTTTGTGATGACTTCAACTTGTAATGTCGGATTACCACGACTATCGAGAATCTCTAAGGCCCGAACTTTAGTGATTTCGTAATGATTTGGCACGTAATCCAATCTCCAGTTATCGCATTCTAAGTTGTAAGTCAAATTAAAATCCATTCAATGCCACTCTTTTAGTCAAAGAAAGGGATAACCGTGTCATCACTTCTACCTCGAAAGAGACTAGAGATATTACTTAGTAAACTAGAGGGATTTCCCGAACCATGTGCAGAGTTTGAGCAGTACGAAGTTTCTGATTCAGTCGCAGCGACTATGGCATTCACTGCAGCCACCTATGGTGATATAGAGGGGCGCGTTGTTTACGATTTGGGTTGTGGACCCGGACGACTAGCAATTGCTGCCGCTCTTCTTGGGGCAGAACGAGTTGTTGCCGTTGACATAGATTCGAAAGTGTTAAAAGTCGCTAAACGCAACGCACAACAACTTGATGTGTACGATCAGATAGAGTTCGTCGTGCAAGATGTGAAGACGCTCAAAGGTAGGGCGGATACAGTGTTGATGAATGCGCCCTTTGGAGTTCAACAAGCTCGTGCAGATCGACCATTCCTAAAAAAAGGTATCGAGTTAGCGAATGTTGTCTATTCTTTGCATAAGGCATCCAAAGGTGGAAGAGACTTCATTACCCAGTTCGTTTCTAGCCTTGGAGGGCACGTCTCATTTATTCAGGAGATGAGTATGGGATTAGCAGCCACCCTGCGGTTTCACGAAAAACAGAGACATGTTATTCACGTCGATTTCTATCGAATTGAAAAGACGGAAGTTTAACTTGATGCCTAATAAACGTATTAAAGATGGAGACCACGTTGTTCCAGGAGACCGGTTGGGTGTTATCGAGGAATTTATCCCTGGACCAGGCACCTTCCAAGACCAAGATGACACAATCTATGCTAGTGTCACAGGCCTCGTTCGAATTGATATGAGTGAACGGAAGATTCACATCGAAGCAATTACTAGAACCCCTGTTTTCCCCGAGCGAAACGACATCATAATCGGTGAAGTGCAGCACGTCGGGAAAAAAGCTGTCATCATTAACATCTTCCAAGTTAGAGGCATTCATTGTCCAATACCCTACTCTGGCTCAGTCTACATCAAAAACGCCGCCGCAGGGTATGTAGAACAAATGCGAGATCTATTTCGACCCGGAGACGTCATAATTGCCAGAGTTCAAAAACAGACCTTAGGTATGGCACGGTTATCTACGGTTGGACCCCGATTAGGTGTAATTCATTCCTCTTGCAGTAGATGCGGCCACTCTTTAACACACCAAAATCGGAGATTGACATGCAATAATTGCGGAAATATAGAGCAACGAAAACTCTCTAAGGATTACGGGAAAATCTATGAACTAATGCATCCAGATGAATCTGATTCCCAAACCTCCTGAATTAAACTAAAAGGGGCAGTCCTGCAGTTTGGCACGCTGGACGAAGAAAATCCTAAATTTCGCGGTAACTAGAGCCACTGACCAGGTAACGTTTATTGAAAAACTTAGAAAGAAAATCAAATGCGAATTACAGATTCAAGGAGATTCCAGGGGCATCACACTTACATTTCGAGGAGATCGGGAACAAGTTCGTCGGAGTACTAGAATTGCAAGAGATATTTTCGATGAAATCAGACATACCAGAGAATGCTAGTTATCGAAACGAAAAGCAAGTTTTAAAAGTGGTGTAACAAACCATCAGCGAACCAAAAGAAAATATGATTGGGAGTAACTACCGATGAAAGCAATAATCGCAAAGAACACGACCAGAGAACTAGAGTTGGAACTCCAAGATGCGGGACATACTTTATGCAATCCTTTAAGGGAGATTCTATTTGAAAACAAGCATCTAACATTTGCTGGCTATTCGCTTCCTCATCCCCTAATCCGAAGGGCTACATTTATTGTGCGCACTGATGGAAAGGCTAAGCCTATCAAGGTATTTGTTGAAGCGGCACAGAAGTTGATTGAACGGATTGAAGAACTTCGAACAGCGTTTCGGAAAGGCATGGAGGCTTAGTGAAAACGTGGATGTATTAAGCAAGTTGCAACACCTGCTTAAGGGTCACGGAGTTAACTCAGTTGAATCCGCAATGAGGCGTAAGGACCTCGCTAGACTCGGAGATTCCCTAGCAAATTTATTGTATTCATTGGCTGAATCTCTAGTGCATGAACGATTTGGGGGAGGAAAGATTTCAGGAAAAACCCTTGCTGCGGCTCTGAGATTGGCTAATTTACGGCATCTTGCGCCGTCCCGTCTTGATGCCCATGGTCTAGGTGATAGTGTTGAGGCACTGATTGCTTACAAATGGATTAGGGGAAAACTGGACATACAAGAATCAGTAGCACTCTTAGCACGGGAAATTAAACATGCTACCGAGAACAGAGAGCCTGGACAAACGCAGGGTCAACCCGTCGTCAAAGCCTTTGCAGTTTTGATTCGAAATATTTGTGAAGATGAATTATCTGCAAGTATCAGAGAAAGCCAATAGATTATTAACATAATTTTCTTCAAATTAAGCAAAACTACTGAACAGGAGATACAACACGTGCGATTCTGCCCAAACTGCCAATCTTTACTCACCCCTCAAAAAGTCGATAAAAGGAAGAAATTGGTATGCAAGCATTGTGGACATACACAATCACTTACAACTAAGGTGAAGGCATCCTATCGCATCAAGCAAAGAATAGACCATGGTCCCAAAGATGAGACCATTATCCTTGATGAAGAAAGTTCTAGGCATCGCCCAATGCCTACTGTCCGTGCAGTATGCCCAAAATGTGGTCACAAAGTAGCATATTATTGGCAGGTACAAACTCGCTCTGGAGATGAAGGGATGACTACATTCTATAGATGTCACGAATGCAGTCAAACATGGAGGGAGTACTAGCCTCCTCACCTCTCCTTTAACCCCATAACAACTTTGGCAGAAACTTAATTTTCGCAAGAAAGATTTTCGATAATTGAGCTAACAAGAAGGGGTTTGTAATGGATGCGGTGATAAGGCGCTCTTGCTGATCAATATCACCCTTCGTTTCAACTAGTTCACGTACACTGTTCTGTTGAAGTGTTTTGAATAATTTATCCAGTTCTTTGTCGCTGAGGCTATTTATTAGTCGACGAAGCAGCGCCATTTGATTTAGCTGTCTGCCACACGCTCTTCTCCATTGTTTCTCATGTCGAGATAACTGCTTGTGAGAATAGCGCCTGTTTCGCAAAGCACGGTGGACACTGGCTGCTGCAATTATTGCGCAACGTCCTCCGTAAACCACGCCACCACCTGAAGTTGCCTTGGTTTGACCTGCAGCGTCTCCAATAGCAATGAATCGCTCTGCAACCGTTTTTCCAGAGGGTCCGCCCGAATAAACTAGTCCGCCGTATCGTTTCTCGACTTTTGCACCCTTTAGCATTGGTGTTTTGAACACGAACTTCTCCAGAGACTCACGTAATTTCCTACCTGCACTAGCCAAACCGATTCTTGCGCGATGTGCATCAAGTGGAATAATCCATAGGAAAAATTTCGGAGCAAGCCTATTATCAAAAAAGAGGTGAACCTTCTCCGTTGGCAATGATATATTCGAAACTTCGTATTGAAGCGCGCGAAGGATATACGATTTCTTGGGACCTGGAAGACCATTCTGCCTTGCAAGACGCGAACTGATACCCTCAGCGTCTACTACGACAAGTGCCTTGTATTCGCTTGTTGTTCCGCCATTCCGGACAGTTAATTTGACTCCAGTTCGTGTTAGCTGACACTTTGTTACACGATGGTTGACTAGCAGTTTTGCCCCCGCGGCTTCAGCTTCTCGTACAATTTGTTGGTCTAATAAATCCCGGTGAAGAATGTAGGCATGAGGCTTGCTCTTATCGACTGCCAGAGTTAATCCTGAAGGGGAATGAAGGACCGAGCCATAGGCGCGATTAATTACTACTGATTTTTTAGGATGAATACCCAGGCCATGCAATCCCTCAATGCCTATAAGTCCTGCACAGTGAACCGGATGACCTACCTGTTTGTGATCTTCAAGAAGAAGGACCGAAAGCCCTAGTCTGGCAAGTTGACGAGCAGCGAGCCCTCCAACAGGACCCGCTCCGATGACAATAACTTCAGCGTCCATCCATAGCACCTTGAGTAATCAGAGACAACATAGCTACTTAAGATATCATACAGACGGATATGTATTTATTTTCAATAAGAGCGTTTTATTATTTAATAGAAGACAGGTTAGAGATAGTCTAGTAATACAAGTTGTCTTTTTCTGATTAGCGTATTTGACGTTACTAAGGAATAGGATAAAGTATTTCCAACTTCAACGACAGATTTAGGTTTAACATCCCTTTACAGATAGGAGGTCATTGTCTTGAATAAAAGAGTGCGGCTTTGTGGAAAGCTTCAGCGACGCAAAAGCAATTCAACGAATTTCGATTACAAGCAGGTACTAGTGATAAGAACTGATTTAAAGATGAGTCGAGGGAAAATTGGAGTTCAAGCAGCACATGCTGCGGTGTCCGCTGCAGAAGAAGCTCGACATCACCATCCTTCTTGGTGGCAGAAGTGGTTCAATGAGGGGCAAAAGAAAGTAGCAGTGAAAGTAACCAGCAGGGAACGATTGCTTGAAGTTAAAGAGAAAGCTGTGAGGTTAGGTCTACCCTGTGTAGTCATTCGCGATCGTGGACTAACCGAGATTAAGCCAGGAACAATAACAGCATTAGGTATTGGACCTGCCCCGGATGCTGATGTAGACAAAGCTACCAGTGACCTACCTCTGTTGTGAGGCAAAAGGAGGTGCGCTAGTGGAGGCGAAGGTGTTCGATACGGTTATTGGCATCGACGTATTTTCAACAAATCACCCTGGTATAGGTGGACGCTTACGTGTTCACCCTGAGGACTTCATTGTCCAAGAGATTGGGATGGATGGCATCGTTGCACCTCTTGAACCAACACAAGTACAATTAACAGACAAGCCAGGCAAGTTTGTCGCCTTTTTTCTAGTCAAGCGAAACATTGACACAATTCAAGCCATTCGGAGGCTAAGCAAAGCCCTAAGAGTCAGTTACAAGCGTTTTTCGTATTCAGGCATAAAAGACCGGCGGGCCCTGACATCACAGCGTATTACTCTTTACAGAGCAAGTTGTGAAGACCTTGTCAATCGGGACATTCCAAATATTAGACTACTACACCCACATCGCGTTCCTAAACCCATCCTTCCAGGCGAACATTATGGAAATAGGTTTCGTATTGTTATACGAAACCTTGAAGTGAAGGAAGAAGTTGAGCCACGAATCGTTGATATATCAAATAGTTGTAAAGAACTTGGAGGAGTCTTGAATTTTTTTGGCCCTCAGCGATTTGGGATTATCACCCCCACTACACACTTGATTGGAAAACAAATCATTATAGGCAATCTTGAGGAAGCCATCCGTATTCTTGTTAGAAGAGATGACGAAAAGCTCCATCCCTCCGATGAAGCCTTTACTGGAAACGAGATTTCGAGAGAGCATTCAAGACGAACCCTAGATAGATCATTTGAACGTGCAGTCACTCACTATCTTGACAGACACCCAGGTGATTTTCAAGGCAGTCTAAGAGTGTTACCAAAAGGATTAGCCAGATTATACATTCATGCGTACCAATCATACCTCTTCAACAGAGCTGTAAGCGAGCGTGTGAAACAGGGTATTTCTCTACAACAGCCATGTCTAGGAGATTTTGTGATACCAGCTTCGGGTGAGATCTACTCTGTTCGAATGGTAACTAGAGAAAATCTCGCAATTGCAGAAGAACGAGTTCGAAAGGAAAATTACAGAATTGTGATACCACTAATAGGATACGACTTCGAGAACATCACCTTCAATGGACCGATGGGAGAGATCCTTAATGAATTGATTGCTGATGAACAGGTTGCGCCAGCTCAATTCCGTTTTACTCATCTCCCAGAGCTGAGTTCGCGCGGATCTTTTAGAACTCTTCTTGCTAACCCGATGAACTTTCAATACTCTATAACTAAAGAGGAACACGAGTCAGTAGTGACAATGAGTTTCGACCTACAGAAAGGTAGCTACGCTTCAGTGATACTTCGGGAGTTCATTAAACCACGTCTCATAACCCAGTTATAGTGCTTCGCTACCTATCAGTCAAAAGAAATACGGATATGTTCCCCACTCAATTCGTACACAATTTCTTCAAGGCGGCTAATATCGAGAGGAATTCGGGATTGATCACGACTACTGATACGTACTTTACGTTCAAAGCTGTTATCAGGAAGCCATATCGTGTTTATTCCCAATATTCGCACGGGACGTATTAGATCACGAAGGATATGTTGAGGGTTCCTACTTTCCTCAACCACACGAATATCTGAATTAAGTTCTTCTCTTGCAAGGCGCTGTATCTTTCTAAGAGCCGGGCGTAATCTACGACTATCACCCCGAGACACTAGAACCACTATCAATCCGTTTGCCTGCAATGCACGCACAAACGTTATATCTTTCAGAGATGGAAAACTCTTCTCAAGATTCATGAGAACCCGAATTACCTTTACATCAAGTTCCGAAATCTCACCACTATCGATTTTTTCCTGACAATTATTACAGACAAGTGGATAATTCGTTAAACAAATTGAACACAATAGGGTCTTCACAATTTGAACCTCTAGTTAAGACAGCAACAGGATTCTTCGAGAAAAGACTACGAACAAATTCTAAAAAAGGTTCCCATCGAGCATTGTCATAATTGTAGAAAATACTTTACATTCGAAAGGCTGAAAAAGTGAGGTTCGAATTCGGGAAATACGGTTCCTCCGGTGTGACAGAATGGAGCTAGTTGATAGGGTTGTTCGTCTCTCAGAGCGGCAACTTGAAATATTACGCAAATTATACTTAGCCAGTATTCCTGTGTCTTTCCATACAGTGGCAAGGACTCAAGCACAGTTAGCCAAAGAATTAAAGATTACTCGCCAAGCCCTAAGTAATCACCTCAGGAAACTTCGTTCGTTGAAGCTGATTAGGACTGGTCGGGGTTTCATCGATTTATCTCCTGATTGCTTGCGTTTGCTTGGTAAATCAACAGATGAGGCGTTTGTTTTTCTTAAGGTACAACCTAAATATCGGATGGAAGTACTTGAAAAGGTTAAGGTACTTCAACCACTTCAAGTGCAGCGTGTAACAGGATCTTTTGATATAGTTGTTTTAGTTAGTAGCGCCGATTTGGCGGAATTCCTGTCGAAGGTTGTAGATATCGTAGGAGTCGAATCCACATCAACACACACCATTCTGACAACATGGACCTCTCGAACTACATGATAAGGGATGTGTCTAAGTGCGGCAATTTGAGTTTGAGGCAAAAGAATCGTTTCGAAAAGTTGGGCTCTCCATTCCACGTGGACGCCTAGCGAAAAGTAGCGAAGAAGCTGAGCGAATAGCCACAGAGTTATCCTGCCCTGTTATTCTGAAGGTGCAGGTGCTGTCAGGTGGGCGCGGTAAAGCAGGCGGTATTAAACGGGCTGAAAATCCTAAAGAAGCTCGAGTAATTGCTGACCAATTATTAGGAATGGAAATTCATGGACATCAAGTTAGAAGCATCCTTGTCGAGGAATGTCTAGATATAGCCCAAGAAATCTATATTGGAATTACAGTTGATAGGGCTAATCGCAGACCTGTAGCAATCTGTAGTGGAATGGGTGGTGTTGATATCGAGAAGGTGGCTGAGGAGTACCCAGAGAAGATTGCTAGGTTAGCAGTTAATCCACTTATGGGACTGCGCGAGTTTGAGGCCCGCAGGTTAGTCAAGATTGCTGGGTTCAAAGGCAAACCACTACTCCAATTATCCAGAATTGTAATGCAATTGTGGCGAGTGTTTTCTGATAATGACGCAGAACTCACTGAAATCAATCCATTAATCGTGACAACAGACGGGGAATACATTGCCGCTGATGCCCGACTAAATGTAGATGATAGTTCCCTCTTTCGTCACAAAGCCTTAATGGAACGATTGGAGACAGGTGTCGCTGAGTTAACAGAGCTTGAGCTACGTGCCCGAGAAGTGGGCATGACATACGTTGAGTTGAAAGGGGATATCGGTATTATTGGTAATGGAGCAGGTCTTGTTATGGCAACGATGGACGCTGTTCACTATCATGGTGGTAAACCAGCTAACTTCCTTGATGTAGGAGGCGGCGCCACTGCAGAACGCATGACACAAGCATTGGACATTGTCCTCTCCCATCCAGATGTGAAAGGGGTTTTCATTAACATCCTTGGTGGCATCACTCGGTGTGATGAGATGGCGAATGGCATCGTTGCTTCTCAGAAGAATCTAAGACGTGAAGTCCCCATGGCTATTCGGTTAATAGGAACGCGAGAGAAAGAAGGTGCAGAGATACTACGGAAAGCCAAGATACCCTTCCTCGAAACGATGGATGCAGCAGCCCGTCTTATTGTAGAGAAAATCGTAGGAGGTAGTTCAGCATGACTGTCTTAATCGACAATAAAACCCGAGCTGTGGTTCAGGGAATAACAGGACGAGAAGGCACGTTCCATGCAAAGGCAATGCAGGAATACGGTACAAAGATCCTTGCTGGCACAACACCAGGAAAAGGTGGACAAGAAGTAGATGGAATTCCTGTATTCGACAGTGTCATCGAAGCTACTGAACAATTCCCAGAGATAAACGCGTCAATCATCTTTGTACCAGCCCGATTTGCAGCAGACGCAGTAAATGAAGCTCTAGATGCCAAGCTCGAGGTCATTGTTGCCATTACAGAGCACATCCCATTACATGACGAAATGAAATTCGTAGCCCTAGCACATCAACAAGGAAGCTACATTATTGGCCCAAACACTCCAGGAGCTATTTCACCCGGGCAATGTAAGTTAGGAATCATGCCAGCTCATGTATTCAAACCTGGTAAGATTGGACTAATCTCAAGAAGCGGCACTCTCACCTACGAAGTAGCAGCAAGCCTTAGTGGGGCTGGATTTGGTCAATCAACCGCTATTGGATTAGGTGGTGATCCCATGACAGGAATGTCATTTATTGACGCCCTTAAGTTATTTGAAAAAGATAAGGATACTGACGCTACAGTTCTTATTGGGGAGATAGGGGGACGCGCTGAAGAAGATGCTGCAGAGTACATCAAAGAGAACATCACCAAACCAGTCATAGCTTATGTTGCTGGGCGCACTGCCCCAAAGGGTAAGCGTATGGGACACGCTGGAGCAATTGTCAGCGGTAGGAGCGGCACAGCGGATAGCAAAATTGCCGCCCTCCGAGAAGCAGGCGCCACAGTAATCGAACGTCCAATAGATGTTGATGAAGCTTTACAAACCATACTGAAATCTTAAATCCCGTCTAGGGAATTTTTATAAGGCTTGGTGGGGAAGCGAGACCGAACAGGTGAAACATATGCCCGTTGCTGATCCAGAGAAACGTCGTATCGCACTAGCGCATCTACTTTATGTAACAATCTGTAGAGACTGTGGGGCTAAGAATCCCTTTAAAGCTACAAAGTGTCGTCGATGCCGTCGCAAGAATTTACGTCCAAAGCGGCGTGAACTTACGAAGTAATCAGCAGATTTCAATTGGGCCGGTGGTCTAGCCAGTCAACTGATTCAAAGAACTGGGGCAATGGTATGACGCCGCCCTCACTGGTGCCAGAGACTTTCTGGACCCGAGGATACGGCGGAGGTCGCGTGTTCAATCCACGCCCGGCCCACCAACTACCTCCAGTTACTTCTGTGACTCGACATCATCCGTATTAACACAAGTCTTTTAAGTTGCGATTTTGCCTCTTACCAGTCTGAACGGTGATAGCAATGCCACGCGAGGTTCAAACTGAAGAAGAATTTCTTACTATACTAGAGCGCGCAGTCGAAGTTCGTGTGAAAAGGTTACAGGAAACAGTCAAGCTCAAGTTAAGGACTAGTCGTTACTTATACACCTTCAAATGTGACACAGCGACTGCTGAAAGGCTAATAGGTAGAATAAAGATTCCTATTGTTGATGTGTAACCTTCCTCAGCTACTAGTGTTATCTGCTCTATGGGATGAATGGGAGAAGTAAGCGGAGGAGGAAACCCAGTAGCAAACCCAGAAGACCCAAGCTCACTGGAACGGGAAGTCCAGGCATCAAACCACGTGTTTCTAACATTCGCAGTGTGATACGGAAACCAGCAACAACTCCTACAACTGTGAATAATGTGGGTAGGAATCCGAAATTCACAACTGCTAGCACTGTCATCATACAATAGAATGCAACGTCTCCCAAACCAATATCCCATTCTTTTGTTGATACGGCGAGGGCACCTAGTTTTTCAGGACTGTCATCTGTTAGTTCTACAATCTTTCGGATTGGCCCTTTCTTCACACTGAAGTAATCGTAAATTGATAAAGCAATCAGAAGGAGAATACCAGTCAAACCGGGTAAAACAACTCCCAGAAAAGCGCCGATACCTGACCCGAAGATTAAGAGTCCTGCGTTTTTATTCCGATTCTCGGGCTCAACCATGACGAAAGCAAGACTAGCCGTAGAAGCGAATGCGATAAGGATTACGACAGCAAGAAGGAAATCAAACTCCACAACTAGAAGAAACATGTAACCGAAATACGTAATGATTACAATTCCTATGAACACAAATGCTCCCATGAGAATATATCGAAGAAGATTTTCACGTCCATACTTGAGTAGAATTATGACAAAAACCGCACCAACAGTCGCAAGAACCACAAATAGAATCGCATTGGCAATAGCACCGCCAACGCCAAAGACTGCCTCTGAGATAGGTTCTGCGTATAGCCTACTACCTGAGAGGAACACTATGATACCTAGAAGGAACGCGCCAATCATCGCGACTATTAGATTCCCCATTATTGTGCCAATACTTTCTCCTGAAATCACGGGTATATCTTCTGTCATATATTTTCACTCCATTATCGTCATAGTTCTATACGCTGCCCTGTTTCTGCAGCAGATGCATTTGCACCACATTTTTCTTTGAGAGTAGATGCTAGGGACTCGCATGCTTCTGGTTCGCCGTGGACAGTAAATATGTTCTGGGCATTCGAAAAAGACCTACCCAATCCCAATAATTCATCTTGACCTGCGTGTGACGAGAAATCGAATAGGCGGACTCGAGCTTTAACCTTTTGAAGGCTTACCCCATCATCGAAAACATTATTTTCCAATAGATTACGTCCAGGAGTTCCAGGAATCTGAAACCCAACAAGCAATACTGCGTTCTTGACATCGTCTAAAATCTGACGCAGATACATTGCAGCAGCACCACCCTTCAGCATGCCAGCTGGAGCTACCATGACACAAGCCTCATTCATCACGTTTGTACGTTGACGTTTACTACGAATCCAAATTGCTTTCTTAAGAGCAGTCCGTAGAAGTGGATAATCACGGAAGACGGACGGATGGCGAAGGAAAATACGAGCAGCTTCTCGGGCCATCCCATCTAGAAAGATAGGGCATTCAACTTTGTGTTTAGCGAGAATACACAATATCTCTTGTGATCGTGCTACAGCAAAGGCTGGAACTAATACTGAGCCCCCACCTTCAATTGTCTCAGTAACCGCTTCAACGAAGCTTCTCTCAATCTGAGGACGTGGGTCATGGGGGGTTAAGGCATAAGTGCTCTCGAGAAGAACAATATCAGGGCTTTTCTCAGGAAGCTGTGCCCTATTAAGCATCTGTGTTTGGATAGTATTAATGTCACCCGTATAATAGAAACAGTGTGTGTCAGTTTCAACCTGAATCGATGCACTACCAGGTATATGACCTGCATCAAGAAAAGTGAGTGTTATTCCATTCCCCAAATCCACAGGCTCATCATACTGCACTACTTTGATTCGACGGAAAAGCCGCCGCATTTCAAACGCCTCGAAGGGCAGGTAATACCCGCTAATACGGATGAAATCCTTTAGGAGGACACGGATTAGTTCACGAGTTATTGCAGTCATATATACCGGTGCAGAACCACTTGCAAAGAGTAGTGGTAGCCCACCACTGTGATCTAAGTGCGCGTGAGTTAAGGCGACTGACAGGTTTCGAGGGCGAGTAAGTTTAGGGAAAGAGGGAGTAGGAGAGCCAAAGGATACACCAAAATCCATCAAGACTGAGGCTTTATCATCTTCGATTAGGTAGGCAGAACTGCCTATTGTCTTACAACCGCCCAGAAAGTGGATGTGGGTCAACCCATTTATTCCCCTGATTTCATTTTTCCTGAACTATTAACTAATCTTATCGCCAGCACACAGAGCAGCCATAAATGCTTTTCGAAACATTGTCATTACATATGGTAATTGCTTGTAGTAGTAAAAGGTCCTAATTAGTCAATAAGACTTAAAACACCCCACAATCTTGCGCTACTCGCATCTTGAGTGGGTGTGAAGAAAATGGACTATGTTGACGAAATCGAGATTATCATTAAGGACAAGGACTTTGACCCAAAGGGTAAAGTTTTGATTGGTGGGTTTCACTCGGCTTTGGGTGAGTGTGGGTACATATTAATTCGTCACCTAGTCGCCCAAGAAGGTGTGAAACCAATTGGCTACATCATTAGTCCTCTCGTACCACCACATGTTTTCCTTGGGGATGGAAGGCTTCTACTTCCTATCGAGCTTTATAGCTATGATCGTTTCATTCTTCTCTTCACGCGCCTACAACCCCACCGAGCAGAATGGACACCTTTCACTGTGGCCATTGCTGAATGGGCACAAAAGAACGGACTTCAAGAAGCGCTCTTGCTTGGTGGGTTGGATATACAATTTGCCACTGACGATAGTAAGTTTCGTTGTGCACCAACAACTGCTTATCGGAAGAAAGCAGAAGAACAAGAGCTACCTATCCTTGAAGACGGGCGGGGTATCTACGGGCCGCTTGCACTTCTTCTAGCAAGCTTCGAAATCCGAGATTTTCCTGCAGTAGCGGTGCTACCTTATGCTCAGCGTGGTCGTCCTGACCCTAGAGCAGCTAGTGTTGCCATTGAAGTCTTAAACAAGCTCTATAATCTTGATGTGAGTATCGAGGAGCTTATGCAAGACGCGGATACAATTGAGAACGAGATTAAGCAATTGCTTGAGCGTCAGCGCGAGCGGGAGCCTGACCGAGACCTAGGTGGCATGTTCGCCTAACAATAATCTAGTGGACTGGCGTTCCTGCTGGAAGTTTTTGGTCAGGAACTACTAGTACAACACTATAATTTGGATCACCAGGCTTTCCTGTTTCTGCGGCGAGCAGCATTCCCTCTGACTTCACACCTCGGAACATTGCAGGTTTCAGATTAGCTAGCACTATGATTTGCATACCCACTAGGGTTTCCGCTGAATAATATTGAGCTAATCCGGTCACTATCTGCCTTTGACCGAGCTCCCCCAAATCAACCTGTAATTGTAATAGATTTTTCGTACCGGATACTTTTTCTGCTTCTAATATTGTTGCAATTCGGAAATCAAGCTTCTTGAAAGCGTCGAAACTAATCATTGTTTTAACCTCGATTGAAACATAATGCTTTTCTGACCTTATAGGTGTGGCAGACTTGTTGAAGAAGCCTTTTTGAATGATATGGTGAAATGATAGCACGGAGTTGCATTAGAAAGTGATTCCACGAAGGGCAACAGCAGCTAAAATTACAATCCAAGAGATTTTGAAAGGAACACTAGTCGTTAGACATGGAGACAGGGTTGTAGGAGTTGAGACACGCCTAGGTCAAGTGAATCGTGTCAATGTGATAGCTACTGTTGTTGATAAATTTGAAGGAAGAAGGGATGAGGGAGAGGAAAGGAAAAGGTTTGCCAGCCTAACTCTCGATGATGGAACAGACATTATTCGGGTCAAAATGTGGGGTAGTTCCTGTGAGAGAATTGAAAGGATAGAAGTTGGGGATCTTGTTCTTGTTATCGGTAAGATTCGGAGATATCAAGAGGAGACCTACATTAATGGAGAAATCGTCCGCAAACTTGGTGACCCTAACTGGGAAACTGTGCGAATGCTCGAATTAGTTAAATCACGAGCTGAGCCTCATCCAATAAGACTTTCTGAACCAAAAGAGGGGGAGAGGCAAGAAAGGGAAGAACGAAGTGCTTCCTCACCATCTCACCAAACAGAGTTAGCACCGCGTGGATGGCAAACTGCAGCTGCAACATTAGAGCAACAGACCGAGGAAGCGGAAACCCTTCAAGTATCTGCGGAGCTTCGCCGGAAGATTGTACAAACCATCGAGGCACATGATGGAGAGGGAGGAGCCCATTTCGAACAGATCCTAAAAGCAGCAGGGAATGCATCTGAGGAGGAGATAGAACAGGTGCTAATCGATCTGTTAAGCGAGGGGCTTATTTACGAGCCCGAAATCCACCGATATAAGAAATCATAATAACATGCCAATTCACCGCGCTAGTCAATCCAAAGTCTTATCTGCTGTGGAGCAATGAGTTGAAATAGACAAGTGCGAAGTAACAGTCATTGGTTCTGACACTCATTGGCGGATACTTTATGAGTGTACGATTCTTTGACTCTAATCCTAATACTGGAGGCTTATCCCTTGCCAGCCAAACCAAAAACATCAGCAACGAAAGCTAAACCTGCTTCAAAAACCAAACCTGTAAAAGCAGGAGAAGCTCCATCCAGCAAGCCAGGCAAATCCTTTGATTATCAAGCGCTTCTACATCGAGCGAGAGAGCAGGTTCCTCCCGAGGTCTACGAGCGGCCCAGGTTTGCGATACCTAAGGTGAGCGCGTTCATTCAGGGCCCTAGGACTGTAATAAGGAACTTCAAGGAAATCACAGACACGTTACGTCGGGAACCCCGGCATTTGATTCGCTTCCTCTCCCGCGAGCTAGCTACCGCAGGAGAGATGCGGGGAAGACAAGCGATTTTCAATGGACGATTTAATACACGGGCACTTGACGAGCTTGTAGCAAGGTATACCAAAGAGTTTGTATTATGTCCAATTTGCAATGGACCAGACACTGACATGAAACGTGAAGAACGGTTACTCGTATTGGTTTGTTCTGGCTGTGGTGGGAGGACCCCACTTAAGGTCATTTAGAGGAGTTCGAGGAATTCGATGAGAGTCTACCTAAACAAAATTCGTTCCGAAAACGAATACATCATAGCTATATGTGACGAAGAGATTCTTGGGCAGCGATTCGAAGAAGGTGAACTACAAATTCACATCACAGAGAGCTTTTACAAGGGAGAACTTGTTTCACTTGAAGAGGGTCTTCGGGCGCTGGAGCAAGCGACTATTGCCAATATAGTCGGTGAAAGAATTGTAGAGGGAGCCTTGAAGGCTCAGCTAATTCATGAAAACGGAATCCTAAGAATCCAGAATGTTCCACATGCCCAGCTAGTCACAACGAAATGAATCACAATGCCGAAGAAATGCCCGAAGTGTGGACGACCGCCTTCCAAACACATCCCTTTTATTGAAGGTTTTTGTGTAGACTGTTTTTTCAGTCAACATTCTCTTGTCAAGTTTCGCCGCCAACCCAAGGCAATAATGTGTCCTCGATGTGATTCATATAGAGTTAGTGGACGTTGGGTTTCATGTGATGATACTCCAATTGACGAACACTTATTCAATATGGTCTGTGATCTCCTAGACCCACTTTTTACACCTAAAGTAACTTCCACTTACGAGGTTCAGATACTAGACGAGATTGAAAGACCAGCGACACGGATGAAGAAAATAAATGTCAAAGTAATCGCAAACGCAGAGCAGTTTTCTTTTCAACAAGAGGAAGTAGTAACAGTACCCATTACGCCCATTCTTTGTGAACAATGTAAGCGTGTATCAGGAGGCTACTATGAAGCACTCCTTCAAGTACGTGCTTCGACAGGCAAATTGTCAAAGCACCAAGAGGAAGTAGTGTTATCCTTCATTTACGAACGCCTCACCGCACTATCACAATCACCAACAGCACTAAAAATCACTCCAATAAGGGGAGGAATTGATATCAAATTCATCTCCAGTCGGTTGTGCCGCAGCCTAGCAAAAGCGTTAGCAACCCAGTTTGGACTCCTCCTTAGCGTTTCTAGTAAAGTAACAGGACGAACAAGAACAGGAAAAACTCAAAGTCGAGAGAGCTTTGCGTTACGTTTCCCTCCCTTTCAAGTAGGAGATGTGATATCCCATGACAACCAGATATATCGAATCTCAGGTATTCACAACGGACGTTACACCCTTATCAACCTTGAATCAGAACAACGACGTGTTTTCTCACCAAAGGAGCTTGTTAGTATCGATTGGGAATTATTAAATGACCAAGTTCAAGGCTTCATAATAATCTCCATAGAGCAGGACACAATCCAGTTAATGAGTCAACAAGATTATGCAATCTATGATCTACCACTCCCTCCATTCCAAGTCAAAGTAGGCGACACACTGAGTGCTGTTAAAATAAGGGATTATCTTCGTATATTACAACTTGATGATGCCTAATTGTTTGCATACACATTTATTGCAACGATGTGAGCAAGCTTATATACTGGCTTTCGTTTCGTAATCTCGCTAGTAAGCTAGGAGTATTATTCATGGCTAAACCTCGACGCGGAAAAGGTGGACGCGGACGGAGGCGATACAAGGGTCAGTCTAGACCAGAGGGAGAAGTGGTTCGTGTTCGGATTCCACAAGAAGGAGAAGTATTGGGTATCGCAGTACAGCTTCTCGGTTATGACCGCGTTAAAGTCAAATGCGCTGACGGGAAATCAAGACTCTGCCGTATACGTGGGACCATGAAAAAGCGAGTCTGGATTCGAGAGGATGATGTAGTTCTTGTTGCGCCTTGGGACTTTCAAACCGACCAGCGAGGCGACATCATCTGGCGTTATTCACAAGGTGAAGCAGGGTGGCTGGAAAAACGCGGCTACCTCAAAATAGAGTATTAGACTATCTATCAGTCTGAGCAAACTTCGAAAGGAGAAAGAACGTTTGCTAGTTTTAGGTATTGTAGAGTCATCCTTGGAACTTGTACCGTCAATAATCCTTCAGCACCCAACTATTGAAACCGCCTCCAAAGCAAGGCGAAAGAAGCCAGAACATACATTGTTGGATGAAGCCGTTCACTCTGCGGCGATGAAGACACTTCCCGATTTTGAGAAGCGTGGGCGACCAGATATCCTGCACCGGAGCCTGCTTACAGCTCTAGACTCCGTACTAGCGCGGGAGAATCGTTTGAGGCTTTTTGTGCATACAAGTGCTGACGCTATAATTGATGTGAAACCACAGACACGACTCCCTCGTCGTTTCACACGGTTCACGGGCCTTATGGAACAACTACTTCTTACAAAACGTGTCCCACCTCAGGGACCAATTCTAATGCAGTTACGACGTCGAAAACTTGCAGTTCAGATTCAGCGACTCAAGCCTAGTTGTACATTTCTACTTACAGAAGAAGGGAAGCCTACACCGCCCATGGAGCTAGCTCAAATGATATGTTCGGAAGACAAGCCACTAGTAATGATAGGAGGGTTTCCCCACGGATCTTTTACATCAACCACAATAGAGCTTGCTGAACGAACTGTGTGTATCTATCCTGCTTCTCTGTCAGCCTCCACTATAGTTGGAATTGTGCTTCATAGTGTTTCAAATCAATTAAGACTCTCTGAGCATCAATTTAGTTCAAAGTAACGTGCCTTATCATAATAAGACTTATCAACCGATTCGAAGCTGTTGCATAATAATAAACAGAATTATGGAGAATATCTATTGTCACCAAAAATCGACCGACTGGACCAACGGCTAGACAAAGCTCGAATGAGAATAAAGCGGTCAGAAGACCGGCAAGTCATCGAGTCAGTCTTTGATACAAAAACCCTCCTCGTGCTATACAATCTGATAAACCACAGGATTCTCAATATAATTAATGGCTGTATTTCCACGGGAAAGGAGGCGAATGTCTACTGGGCGGTTCAACCAGACGGAACAGATGTAGCCATCAAGATTTACAGGATTTCCACCTTTAACTTCAAAAGCATCACCATGTATCTTGAAGGAGACCCCCGTTTTTCCAGAATTCCTCGGTCAAGAAGTGCTCTCATCACAGCGTGGGCGTCTAAAGAGTACAAGAACCTTCAGCGTGCAGTGAGTGTTGGAGTACGCGTACCCAAGCCTATTATTGTCAAACGCAATGTACTAGTAATGGAATTTATTGGGGAAGGTGGTCTGCCAGCACCCATAATGCAAAAAGCAAAGCCCGAAAATCCAGAAGAAACACGCGACATTCTTCTCAAGGCAATCTCCACCCTCTACCACAAGGCAAACCTTGTCCACGCGGACTTGAGTGAGTATAATGTAATGCTCTGGAACGAACCAGTTATCATTGATGTATCACAAGCAGTGCTACTTGATCACCCCTACAGTAACCAATTTTTAGAACGTGATGTAAGGAATATCCTCTCTTACTTCCGCCACTTTAATATCCCCAAACTCGATACCCAACAAACAACTGAAATGATTCGTCGAGGTGAACTAGAATAGAAGCCACATCCCGGGTTCGAATACCAAAGAATCGCATTGCTGTTCTTATCGGACCAAACGGAACAGTCAAAACACGCCTTGAAAAGGTCACCAACACAAGCATCGAAATTGACAGCACGGACGGGCTAGTAACAATAGATTCAACAGAAACAACGGAGGACCCTCTGGCTGTTTGGAAGGCACGAGATGTTGTTCAAGCGATAGGACGCGGCTTCAGTCCAGAACGAGCCTTTACTCTCCTTGACGATGAAATCTACCTTAGAGTCATTAGCCTAGAAGAGTATGGAAACACACCCAACCAAATCCGCAGGCTAAAGGGCAGAGTAATCGGTCAAGGAGGCAAGACACGCCGGAACATAGAGGAACTCACAAGCACATTCATCACAATCTTCGGAAACACCATAGGAATCATCGGCGAACTAGAGAACCAACAAGTCGCACTAACGGCAATTGTCCGGCTACTAAAAGGCGCAGAACACTCAACTGTTTACCGTTATCTAAACAACCAACGCCGAAAACTAAAAAGACAACGCCAACAGGAAATGTGGCGCCCAGTCGGCTCCGAAGGAACCGACATACCATAAGCTTAAAATCAACTAATGAAAAAAGCAAAACCCCAAAACAAATGCCGGGGTGGCTCAGCCAGGTAGAGCGGGAGTCCGACATCAAAAACAGATGCGGCTCGATGCTGTTAACCTCTAGGTCCGCGGTTCGAAGCCGCGCCCCGGCGCCACTTCTTCTTCAAATTTCTAAGTTAGTATGACTTGAGTGGTGCGGGGGATGGGATTTTCTGTTGTCACCCGAATGATGACTACATTCGAACCCATGAACGCCTACGCGACAGGGACCTAAACCCTGCACCTTTGACCAGGCTCGGCAACCCCCGCAGAGGGGTGAATGGTGCCCCGACCGGGATTCGAACCCGGGTCTACGGGTCGAAAACCCATAATGATTGACCTGGGTTTGCGGCTAGACATTGTGTGTCATGAGCCACTACACTATCGGGGCGTGAGTGGAGGATAATAATTATCCGTTCAAAAAGGTTTCCACAACGATTGGTAAAAGTGGTGGACTGGCCGGGATTTGAACCCGGGGCCTCGGGTGTGCAAGACCCGCGATCTACCGCTGATCTACCAGCCCACAGACATTGTTACCGTCGCATGCGTAGTGTGAACCGCCAATCGTCAGCTAAAAAGGTTTTCACAAGGATAGAACGTTATTGGCGCCAATCGCCGAAGGAAACTTAAGTGTTGGAAACATATGTAGCGGAAAATCGCTTGGTGAATAGATTTGACGCTGCCAGACCTCGAGTCCCCCAGAATTCGTAACGCGGTTCATCGGATCCTCGCCCCCCGTGGAGCTATTGCTCATTATCTTTGGGAGAGCATTCCTTTTTACGGGCACTACCTAGATGAGCTAGAACTCCGCTCTGATATGCGGGTCCTTGACGTTGGCTGCGGCGTAGGGCGCACAACACTAGAACTAGCACACCGCTGCCCTGAGGGCGAGGTAACAGGTATTGATATCAACCCTGCTCTAGTGGCATCTGCTGAGCAACTAGCAGAACTGTTCCAACTTGGAGAAAATACACGATTCTTTGCAAGCGACATCGTTGAGAAGGGTACCCTACCAAAAGACTCCATCTTTGACCTAATCTATATCCGCCACGTCCTAAGCGATGTGAAGCAACCCGGACTCCGCGAACTAGTCCGCCATCTTGCACCAGAAGGACTCCTTGTTATCCTGGAACCTGACTTCTCCATGTGCCGTGCTTTCGGACTTCCCCACTTCGATGCACACATACACCGAGAAGGAGAAATCGCCAGAGAGTCAGGACTAAGTGGAGGGAACCTTCGCCAACTCCTACGCGAAGCACACCTCAAAGTGAAACGATACGAGCCACACCTCAAGATAATCACCGAAGAAGATACCAAGTGGATGACCTTCGCCAAGAAACGCCTCGCAGCCGTCTACGAAGAAGAAATACCGAAAATCGAATCACTAAGATTCCGCCGTGGAAGCCAATGGGTGGACGAACGCATAAACCGCCTACAGAACCAACATACCGAACTAGACAAACTCACAAAACGCCACCAATTCACCCACTTCTACATACAATTCCTCGCCCACGCCATAAAATAGTATATTCTAACTGAAATGATAACACTCAAATTTGTGGGTTCTGTAAAAAAAGGGAGGAAGGGGAGGGCCTGTTGCATCCCTCCAAAACTACTTCTAGTTTCGACGTCGTACGATGATAAAAGCTGCAATTACTCCACAGGCTAATGCACCTGCACCGACTACGAATAGGACTACTAAATCGCTAGGAATTGGTGGCGTAAGACTACTTACTAACCCAAATGTTGGATCGTGTTCGAGGGTTTCGTCACTGAAGTTAGGATAAGCAATATAGAACCTAGATCTGTCAGTTTGTTCTTCTATACTACTATTGACAGGAACTTCTGTGCCCCCAGCATTTGCAGTATTCCTATAGGAGAAATAGGCACCGTCGAAAGAGTAAGTCCTGTTCTGGTACTGAGTCTGATGAGCGTGCTGAAAAGCATGCTGACCAGGTGATTGAAGCATTATATCCCAACGGAGCGCAAGATAGGTGTCAGGGTAAGCCCATGGCCATCCCGATATTACTATGTCGAATTTCAAATCACCAGGACTAGATGCATTCATATGAAAACGTAGTTGTACAAAGAGATCGTCGTAGCCAGGCCCTTGCACACTTTCAAGTGTGTAATTAAAGTGAATTGCTGTTACTGTATCATCCTCATGTTCAGTGATGAAGTCACTGAAGTTCCAGCGAATAGCTGCAAGAGATAGAATGGATTGTGCCACGTTATCTGTTCCAGGTGTATACGCCGCATCGGCGTTTGTGTCGTTAAATTCTATGAGCTGGTGGAACTGTACATGATAGACAAGTTGATCACTCGTAGTATTAGTAGCCCAGAATAGGAAATGGGGAACTTCTCCCCCTGTCGTTACGCGTACCGTCATTACCTCTGTAGTAAGAGTGACCTGCTGATGCAGACCATCATATTGCCAAGTGAATCCTGTGCCATTCGTGGCAGCAGTAACAGAGACACTAGCAATTAACAGCAGCGCTAAACAAAATGGAGCGGCTGTGACAACACGTTTGATTATCTGTGTATTCATTTCTTTCATCTTTTTCTGTGTTTTCGGCAAATTCTTGTCTGAACGCCGAAAAAAGTATATTCAAATGAACATATATACTTTCAGTTCTATATTTATGGAACCTTATGGTTCGATTTTTCTCGAACCACAAAAACTACAACTTTATCAAGTAGTCGGAACAACAAACAGGCATGGATTCCGACCATCCAGCTACCAGCATAGCGGACATTAGCGAGGTCCCCGCAGAAGCCGCCCTCTTTAAGGCCCTAGGAAATCCCATTCGCCGCAGCATCCTCCGCCTAACAAGTCAAAGAGGCTACACAAGTTACACTGAACTCAAAGACAACCTCGGCCTCGAACCAGGAACCCTCTATTTTCATCTCGAACAACTCATGGATCCTGAAGCTGCCCTCATTATACAAGACAAAGACCGCCGCTATGTGATCACTCCTTTAGGACGCGTGGCAGCTACCTTTCTCTCCAATGCTCAAGATATCATTCCCAGCACTGCGCCACCAAGTAAAGACGCACAACACCCCCGCTTACACAGGATTGTCCGTATCCTTGGTCTTGCACCACTATTCCGCTACCTCAACACCCGCCCCGACTACTTCATCGTCGAAGCCATCTTGACCTTTGCCCTCATCGCATACCTCACAACCCTATTACCCCTAACAATAATCGGAGTTCTTCCCCTTGATCTCCAACTCCCTATCCTTCTTCCACCAGCTGCATACCTAATCGTCTCCTGGCTCTGCCTCACTGGAGCTACCGAAGTTATCACACGTTTCCGGTACAAATCATCCCGTGGTTTTCCTGCACTCCTCACCGCTACACCTTTCGTTTGGCTCCCAACCAGCCTATACCTAGTACTTCGAATACTCGTACCACACTTCCTCCTATTCCCTCTACTTGCCTTCACAATCCTCTTCGCCACTATCACCTGGAGCCTATGGATCCACATCCAAGCAATAACCTACACCAAACGGATAGCCCCACGCAAAGCAGCACTGGCTACAATAATCATAACAAACATCACACTCCTCACCATCGTAATCATCATCCTAATCCTCCCCTGAACCCCAGCAAACCCTCCCCCACAAACCCCTGCGAAGCATTTTTAAATCGCAGTGCTACCACCAATCTTTACGCGGCGTTGTCACTTGATATGCTCGCTCACGAGCAGATAGACAACCCACGCACAAGCCGCAGCAAAAACGGCGTAGCAGCCCCGAGAAACAGGGCGCGTCCCGCCCCCCAATGACCGGCTGCTCTCAAGCATGCGGCACAAACATGCAGACCCGAGCAAACCAGCAACACTGGACTCTCAGGTCCAAGACACGTCCACCTCAAACTACACAATTCCATAGATCCCTCGACAACCCACACCATAACCCACCGCCATCCGTCCCAACAACACGGGACAAAAATATAGTACCATGCGACTAACCCAAAATTAAGACCAAACAACCAACACTGGTTGATCCTGCCAGACCCGACTGCTATCGGGGTGAGACTAAGATATGCAAGTTGCACGCCAATAACTATGTATTGGAGTAGCGCATCGCTCAGTAACACGTTGACAACCTACCCTCCGGACGGGGACAACCTCGGGAAACTGAGGCTAATCCCCGATAGGCGACGATGCCTGGAATGGTTCGCCGCCCAAAGGCAA
>JAEOTB010000102.1 GCA_016840065.1 Candidatus Hermodarchaeota archaeon
ACCCCAGCATCATGCGATGGTCTAGCGTAAACCCATGGATCATGATGAGGGGGTGCCCCTCACCTTTTGACTTGTAGTAGATGGTAGCATTTTCTAGCTGGCACTTCATTTCTTAGCCTTCCTGCTTTGTTCTTCGAATGGGGCATTTGTCCAAGAACCATCATAAAGCTAGCTATGGCCGTCTTGGATGTCTCTTCTGTTTAGAGTCGAAGAAATAAGTGATGAGCTGGTAGTATTGGGTTAGGGCTGCCTTGCCTTTCTCTGTTGTTCTGAACTCAAAGATCCCCATTGTAGGTGCACTAAGCTGCTCTAGTAGCTCTCCCTTTGTTAGAATACTGAGGGCTTCCTTGGCGGCTGCAGTATTGAGCCCGATTTTACGTATGAGCCAGCTTTGAGTGCGAGGAGTGTGAAGACAGGCTTCCAATAGTGCAGACCATATCTCAAACTTACCTCGGCGGAGTGACTTGTAGCTTGTACGCTTGGGGGAGGCTGAATCAGTCGGCATCAAGGCATCAATCCTGTATCATTAGCGCTTTGCTGAATAGTCGATTCAAGGTCCGCTTGCCAATCTGTAAGCGCTTTGTAGATGTTAAGCCAACGACTGATGAGGTGCCGCCATTTGATAAAAAGCCCCACATGCACAAATCCCAGAGCCATGCTGAACACAAGAACGGGTAGGAGGGGTGTGAGAAGAAGCAAAGGAATAATGTGGGGATAACGGATGAAGAAGCTTCCAAAACTGAGAATCACTATAACCCAAACCGGTCTCGCGACAAGGGGGAAAATTTTCAGAGTCATGATTATTCCACGAATATGCTTTTGCTTCTCTGATGTGGAATTGGGAGCTGCCTCACTGGGCTGGAGAACTGTGAAGAGGAGATTCATGTATGTCGTGAAATTCTCTGCAATCCTGGAGGAGTCAACGTCTGCACGGGCAGTGTCAAGGATACGCTTCGCCGATCGCATGTAGGTGACGAACGCCTTCACCGTTGGAAAGATACTAATCACGACGATTGGGAGACAAAACAAAACAGGAGAAATTATTCGAAGGAACCAGATGTAAGATTCAGCAATCACCGCAGCGAAGCAAACTATCCAGAGAAACCAAATTGGGATCAAAAGGAAAGTAGCGTAGAAGAACAACACCAACAGGCGATGACTCTGGTAGAGCCGCGGAAGCAACTCTTTCTGACTACCAAGCAAGCCATTAGCATTGAAAGTCGTAGATGATGGTGTTCGTGTTTCGGGAAGTTTTTGCATAATGAATCACAGAGAAGGGTAAGACTCGGTTCAATAAAAGGCACTAAGGATTAATTCTCCCTAGGCTAGTCAATTCGTCTCTATTTCCACTAGATTTTAAGAGTCCATATATAGATTCTCTAAACCTGTGGGCGAATTACTATGCCAAAAGAAATCCTAGGCGTATCGTTTGACTTTGGAAGCACTCTTCTCGATTACACTCCCTGCATCAGTATAGTCTGGTCAAGGGTCGCGAAACATCTTGGCATCAAAATGTCTCCTGATGACCCAAGGATTCGAGAGGGGATACAACGACAAACAGCAGCCTTCGTCGAGTCGGGGATTCCTGACCATAAATTAACAAGAGAAGGCCTCCAACGACTGAATCGCCATGTTCTAGATGCCATGGAAATTGAATGGGCAGGCCTCGATCAAGAGCGGTTGAATCGCATTGTTCGTGAAGAATTCGACCGAATCTTTCAAACAGGAGAAGGTTTTCAATTGTATCCTGGTGTCCGAGACACTCTCGAAAGACTACATTCAACAGGTCTCCGAATTGGCATGTTATCCAATTGTCCGGCAGATCTTGGCACCCCCAGGAGGAACGCGATGAAGGCTCTCGGAATACTTGATTTCTTCGACGCCATTATCCTCTCAGGAGAAGTCAGCGTCGCCAAACCAGAAAAAGCGATTTTCGAAATCGCCCTCAAAGCCCTTGGCATTGAAGATGCCGGGCAAGTTATCCACGTGGGTGACAGTCCCTTCTCAGATGTTCAAGGAGCAAGAAACGCTGGGTTAATTCCAGTCCTTTTCGACCCACAAGGCTTGTACTCATTCGAAGATGTAGTTACCATCAGGAAGATGTCCGACATCCTTGACATGCTACATCATAGAATCTCCTAATTTTCCACTAGGGACTTTACTCACTAGGGGCTCTTGCTATCTGAATGCATAGAAGAAGCAAGCGCTTGCTAGGAGAAAGAATATGTGTCCGAGGAGTCCGAGGATGGGCAATGTGATGCCAAGCAAAGTGAATGCGCTATAGTACGCGATACCCACAGTTACCAGCAGCAAAGCGACGCATAGGGCCAGCGCCTTTTGATATTTCGCATGGGAACGGTCAACCGCTCTCAGAGTTCGAATGAAGTAAAACGTAGCAATAGACATCAAAGACACAGGTATTAGCAACAGACCGATAATACCCCAAAGTGACAAATCGAACCCAAGAGTGTCTTGGGTAAGGATGTATCGCACTGAGTCATTAGGTAGGGTAAGGAGAATCCCAATCACTCCCGCAGCCAGAATTGGGACTAAAACCCGTTTTTGGGTGATATAGTATTCGCCCTTAAGAAGAAGCATACCGGTAAGAGGTCCAATAACGGCAGCTATTATCGCACCAGTTACTGATATGTCACGGAAGATGTTGAAGACAACAGGGTAGAAGGGGTCAAGTGGTAGGATGTAGATTAGTCCTTCAAAGAACAAGTAGGCTCCAAAGACGATCATTGCCAAGGTCGTGAGCCTGTTAAGGAGGTTCTTTGAATCCTTTCTTAGCACCACAATGGCAACGAAATCTAATATTATGGCGTCTATTAGAAATATCAACCCTATCAAAGGTCCTGGGGAGGAGGCAGGAGCAGTCATAATTTATTAAAGAGAACAAGTTCGCTTTAATATTTCTTGGTCCACTTTGCTAACCTTTTTATCGAAAATGAGTTGATTTGGTGTGAGGATTCGATTATGGCAAAAACCGTGGATGTTCTTCTAGATGCATTCGAACATGAAGCAAAGCAGGCTCGCGTGGTAATCGCCACTATAAAGGACACAGACATGGAGTACACACCAAAGGAAGGTATGCGCACCCTACAAGACCTAGCCAATCACCTAGCACAAATCCCCCTCTTGGACCCCGCTATGTATGCACGTGAGATTGCTGACGTAGAGCAAGCTAGGGCACGAGAGAAAGAATTGTACCGAGAAGACCTAGATGGTATCCTAGCTGTTCTTGACGAAGGCATCAACGCTGTCAAGCAACGCTTCACTGGTATGGCTGACAAAGAGTTCCTAGCAAAAACCCTCAAACCCTTCTACGAAAAAACCGAAAAAAACTGGGCCTACTACATGCCCGAATTCATCAGCCACATCGCGATGCACAAAATGCAGCTCTGGATGTACCTCAAGTTAGCCGGTGTCAAGGTTAACATGATGACCTATTACGGCGTTGTTCCTGAGCAGTAGTTTGTTTATCATGGTGTGAAGCGGTACACGTCGTATTTGAAGTAGGGCTTGAACCCTATGCGGGAATAAAGGTTGTAACCCAGACTCGATGACTGCAAGGTGCTGATTTCATACTTGTGCTCACAGGCGTCGTGAAGAGCAGCGAGCGTAGTAGCAGTGCCTACTCCCTTTCCTCGGTGTTCCGGCTGTGTAATAATCCAGTACAAACCTGCTACGCCAGCTAGGTAGGCTACCTTGGAAACACCTACAACCTCATCACCAATTGTAGCTAGGTACGCGCTGATTTCCCTCCGCCCTTCTTTGATAGCGGGATGTAGTCTATCATACATAGATTGTACTACGGGCTCTGGATAACCTTGATTGTTCAGAAACAAGAACCATCGGTCCAAGTCATCAGTAGTCTCGATTTTTGCGACGTGGGTTCCTGATTGTTCATGTGCTTCGGATAGTAAAGATGTGTCCAAGTCTCGCAGGTCAAGCGCCATTGCTGGAAAGCTCCACTCCTCCTTGATGAGCCCTTGTCCTGCTAGAATATCACCTAGGTTCTCTGGTGATGATGATGGGCTAATCCACCAGAAGAAGGGCATTTTTCGTTTTCGGAAATAACTGACTACTTCGGCAGCCCTTTCTTCCGCCTTTTGTTCTGTGAAGTTTGTGTACATTACTCCATTCTTAACTGCTACAGGTACGCCTGTGTAGAACATAAAGAGGTCGCGGTCTTCAAAGACTCTAATCTGACTCCAATAGTTCTTCACGTATTCTCGAAAATTCATCTCAATCGCAGCTTCGACTCGAGCTGCGGAGAAATCCCTAAGAACCTCTCGTTCAGACATCCTGAGACCTCATCAATCCAAGTAGTACTGTCTAGGTTCCAAAGGCATAGAAAAAGAAGGCGCTTGCAGCAATGTAGAAGACTTGTCCGAGAATACTTAGAGTAGGTGAGGGAAATCCCATCAGAGCAATGACGGTATAGTACGCGATTCCGATGGTTACAAGGATTAGTGCGATGGGGAGGGCGATTGCCTTCCGGTATTTTTTGTGCGAGCGATCAATTCCTCGGAGGGTTTGTAGGTAGCAGAAGGTTGCCAGTACCATCATTGAAACTGGGATGAGAAACAAGCCAATTCCAGCCCAGATTGTCCCTGTGAAGCTGATTGTGTCCGTTGCGATGTTATAGTCCACGTACTCGTTGGGGATGGTGAGTGCCAACGCAATCACCTCTAGGGCGATAAACGGGCCAGCTATGTGTGCCCGTGCTACGTAGTGTTCACCTCTCAAGAGGATGATACCTGATAAGGCACCGAGTATTGATGCGGTAATTGCTCCACTAACTGCTATGTCCCGGAGGAGATCGAAGAAGGATACATAGGAAATTGGAAGAGTGTATATCAACCCGCCGAAGAGCATGTAGATGCCAAAGGCGACCATTGCGACAGCTACTAATTGGTTGAGCCGGTTTCTGGGGTCCTTTCGTAGGACTAAGATGGCGATAGTGATTATGAGTATCGCGTCGAACAAGAAGATTAGTCCAATAATGGGTCCTGGCGCGGTCATCATCTTATACATCTCTTGGGTCGCTTTTAGGTTTTGGGCTGGTCAAGGATTCTGGTTGTATTTTGGAGAACCTCTTTGGGAAACTTTAAATATGTAATTTGTAATTGTATTACTAATGGTGGGAAAATGACTGAAACAATTCTAACTCAACTCGGAGTACAAGAACGATTGAGAATGATCACCTCCCTCGTCGACGCCCGGGTTCCCCTTCTTCTCCTCGGACCTGCAGGCAGCGGAAAAAGCTACCTAGGAATGATGGTCATGCGAGGCTTCAGTCACAAGCACCTAGGGGACGCAGCCCTCCGACGGCTAGGTGAGCTAGACGACCAGGCACTGCAGTCAGGCAACATTCGAGCACTCTACATCGCCGGATCATCCAACGTAACAAGACTAGATGTCCTGGGCGGTCGAACGCTTGAAGGCGGCAGCTATACCAGGCGTCCCGGTGTTCTCCAACAAATGATGGAGCAAGGAGGAATAGTCTTCCTCGACGAGGTATCAAGTCTTCCACCCCAGTTTAACATACTCCTAAACGAGATTGTCGACCGAATTATCAACCGTGACTGCCACGCTA
>JAEOTB010000103.1 GCA_016840065.1 Candidatus Hermodarchaeota archaeon
ACATTTGAAATGTAGATGTGGTAATGAAATAGAAAAAAGCGCTTGGGGGCCCGCGAAATGCCAAGGATGTGGCCGACCGTATTGCAAAAATTGCAAGGCAAGCTTCGCTGGTTTCTGCAAACACTGTGAGAAAATGGGACCTCCACCAGGTTGGGGTTAAACCAAGGAACAATTTCGCGAATAGTCTTACAGGTTTGTTTATTCGAGCTTGGTAGTAGTTGGTTTGAAGATGCGTTCAATCCATCTAGGTCATAGAATAGAGGGGCTTCAACCGGCTTCGGTGTTTAGGATAGGAAAGGATGTCTGTTGAGTCGCTGAACTGATCCACTGAGCCAATGTGCTCTGGGAGTCTTAGAATTTCTTCGTCTTCTATTGTCGCTCTGATAGCTTGTGCGAAGCGGTCGCTGTCGATTACTAGGTAGGGTCGGTTGTGGAAGTGTCTGACCTTTGGCTCGATGGAAGGGGTAATGCCAAGAGCGTTATGTATCTTTGCGACCGTCTCATAAGCCTGGGAGAGATGCTGTTCGCGTTCCTTCCAAGTGGATGTGTATAATACGGATTCGAGAATCGGTCCTAGAACTTTGGCACAGCGGAGTTTGGCGAATGCGGTTCCAAACCATTTAGGATAGGGGGCATAGACCTTCTCCATGAGGAAGCAGAGGCGCATCAGGTCCCTGACTAGCCTTGCTGCGATAATCTTCGAACCGAGTTCGTCACCCACGTCTCCACATCGTCCGACGAAGGGTTCCTCCTGACATATACGCCTCCATTGAGCTGCCAGCAGATACTTCCAGAGTTCTTCCGTATAGTAGTGGAACTTTTCGCGCACAGGACCGAGTTCTTTCAAGCCATCGTGGAAGATTTTCCCTGAGGTGACTTCTAGTAGGGACTGCTCGGAGAAGGTGAGCCACTCCTTTACCGTGATTTCATCAAAGGGGTTGATGTTGAGGGTTCGGATGAAGAATCTGCGAGTAGTGGTGACTATCACTTGATGATTAATCGGACCCTCGGTGATGTTCTCCATTACCAGTGCACCATCGGGTGCCTTGGCGAAGTGAGTCGAATAACCTCGAAATTGGTACGGGAGTTCACGGCTCAATGTTGTTGTAATGCTCTCTCCGAGTTGAGGATAATCTCCATCAGCGAGAAATAATAGAAGGCGTGGCCCCCAACCGTGATCTCTAGATTGGGGGGTGTCAAAGCCAAGAATATCGGAACCCCATTTGCCCAGCGACCCGGCTGAATACTTGAGGTTGGGAAATTGTTTGTCTAATATTGGTTGGACGACTTCGTTGTAGAACATCTCGCTTAATCTAAGTCCAGGAATGAATTTAGTTTCTTGAATTTTTCTTCACTTCCTTGATGAAATCTCGGGGAGAAAGGGTCGCTCAGTGGTGACCCGAATAGCTTTTAGGATAATGGAATATAGAATTATAGGTTTATCATATCCGATGGACCAGATATGATTTGATATATGAAAGGATGTTTAGGGGTGCTATCTTGACAACGCTACCATCTTTGACTAATTCCCTTAAGGAAAACCGAAGTAAATTAGCCTCTTTGGAGAACTCGTCGGCAAAGGAAATTGAGAATCTTTCAGCCGAGCACGATGCTCTGCTAGAGGTTCTAGAGCGTGTCCAGGAACACTGGAATGCTCAGTCAACCGAAGCTAAAGCTTTGGCGAAGGAGGCTTTGGATCTAGGAGAGGATCTAATTACTGTAAAGGAGGCACAGGAAATCCTTGAAAGCCGAGTCAAAGGCAAAAGACAGGATTTAGCTGTGAAACAGAAATCGCTTCAAGACCTTGAATCGACCCTAGATGGATTAACCAATAAGGTATCCAAGGCCGAGGATACGCACCGGTCGGTGGAGAGTGAGCTCCGTGATAAAGAGGAGACACTCTCAGATAGGAGAGATCTTCTAGAATCACTGCAAGAAGACCATAAGGACTTGATGAGGAAGCTGGAACGTGAGCGTCTTGGATTAAGGGAGAAATATGAGGAGCTAGTCTCAAAGTACCACGCTATTAGATTCTTGCTGCGAGAAGATTTTGTAGATGCACCTGAGGCAAAAATACTCAAAGCGTTGGAAGGGAAGTCATCGATCAGTATCGACGAGTTGAAATCCAAAACATCCCTAACCACTTATCGTGTAGAAAAAGCAGTGAAGTTGCTGACAGAACGCGGGGTTCTTGATTTCGCTTCAAGAAGCGGCGAAATTACAGTAAAGAGACAGATTCAGCTTTGAAAAATGGGGTGAAGTTGATGAAGGAATTAGAAAAGCTAAACACGATTTTGGAACGAACTCGAACCCGACTAAAGGAGCATAAAGAGTTCGTGGAAACCCAACTTGCGGCCATCCAAGACACCTTACAAGAATGTGGTGAAACCATACCCAAGGTTGAAGCAGAATTATCCGAATTAACAACACAGATGAAGCAGAACCAGGATTCCATCGATGATTTGACAAGAAAGATAGATGAAGTGGAGAGACTTAATCTTCTGCGGCAGGAGGAGATTGCCACTCTTCAAACCCAGATCGACGAGTTAGATAGTGAAACAGAATCAGTTGAGGGGCGGATAGCTGATTCAGAAGAACGTCTACAAACAGTTACCAGGTCGTTGCGTGATTTCCAAACTGATTTGGAGGATATCTCGAACCAGATTCAGATGATTGAGCGAGATATCGAAGAGGCGCGAGAAGAGAGTGAGCAATCAGTTAGTGCAAAGAACCTTGAGCGGGATGAAACCGAGCAAGAACTTGAAACGCTTAGAGAGGATAATGCAATTGCAGATTTCCTACTCGAAGCCGTCGGGGACTCGGAGGAGTTACGATTCATCGCTACGCTTATCCAGAAATCAGACCTCACTGTAGGCGAACTCTGTGCAGCCAGTGGAGCGTCCAGAGAGGCTGCCGACCAAATAATCGAGTCACTTGAAGATGAAGGCTGGATCAAGCTTCGCGGCAATGGCACAATCCGTTTCTTAAAACCCCTCTAGCTGGACAGGACTATCTTGAATCTCTTATGGAATCAAGTGCTTCTGGGTTTTCTACTGAGCTGAGGTCGCTGACTTTCTCATCTAGGTAGACACGCTTGATTAGTCGTCTAACGATTTTGCCTGATCGGGTTTTAGGCAAAGCAGCAACGAATCGTATATCTTCGGGGATGAATGGTTTGCCCATAACTTTTCCAATATGAAGTCGGAGTTCTTCACGGAGTCCATCTGTAATCTCGTGTCCAGTCTTTAGCACGACAAAGCTCACAATCCCTTGACCTTTCAGAGGATGAGGGACACCAATGGTTGCAACTTCTGATACTGCTGGATGACTGGTGAGTGCTGTTTCTATTTCAGAGGGACCTACGCGCATGCCAGAAACTTTGATGACATCATCTGCCCGTCCAAGTAGAAACCAGAAGCCGTCCTTGTCTACAAAGGCCAAATCACCATGGTACCATACTCCAGGAAGGGTTGACCAGTAAGTTTCGATATATCGCTCTGGCGCCTTCCAGAATCCCCGGGTCATTGAGGGGGCTGGCTTTCGGCAGATGAGCATACCTATCTGGTTGCGGACGCTTGCACCACTTTCATCAACCACGTCGACATCCATCCCTAGACCAGGTCCTCGAAGTGTTCGTGGTTTCAAATCAGTTATTGGTAAGGGACTGAGGAAGCAACCAAAGATTTCGGTGCCACCAGAGAAATTAATGATTGGGAGCTTACCCTTCCCGACCGTTTTGAAATACCAGAGCCAGCTTGTGTCATCCCACGGTTCTCCCGTTGAACCTAGTATGCGTAGCGAGCTGAGGTCGCGTTTGTTTACCCAATCATTGCCCAGTCGTATGAGATACCGAATAGCAGTAGGGGCAATACCAAACGCAGTCACTTTGTGTTTTTCGATAATCCTCCATAGCTTGTCGGGCCCGGGGTGGTCTATAGCACCCTCGAATATGAGGTTGGTAGCGCCATGATGCAACGCTCCCACCACCGCCCAGGGACCCATCATCCAGCCGAGATCACTAAGCCAGAAGAGGACATCACCAGCTTTGATATCGCAGTAGTAGCCGACTTCCTTGGCAGCTTGGGCAAGGAGACCGCCGTGACTATGGACAGTGCCTTTTGGTTTACCTGTGGTTCCGGAGCTGTAGAGGACCATCGCTATATCCTCAGCATCCATTGGTTCAGTGGGGCACTCTGGTTTTTGGTCTTTGACGAGTTCGTGCCACCATATATCACGACCCTCCGTCCATGAAACTTCAATTCCCATCCGTTTTACGACGATGAGGTGTTTGATAGTGTCAACGCCCTCTACGCTCTTGTCGGCGATTTCTTTGATATGGAGACGGCGACCGCGTCGAGTTGAGCCATCTGAGGTGAACAGTATCTTTGCTCCAACATCCCTGAGCCGCATTTTGATTGCGTCGAATTTGAAGCCAGAGAATATTGGTACAGCAATGCTCCCGATTTTGTATGCAGCCAGCAGAGCCATGATGGTTTCGGGAACCATTGGCATAAGAATTCCGAGTGGGTCCCCCTTGCTTATGCCGAGGCTCTTGAGCCCATTAGCGATTTGGCACACTCCTTCATTCAATTCCTCATAAGTGAGGCTGCGTTCTTCTCCTGTTTCACTGACCCAGATGAGTGCCCTCTTGTCAAGTGGGTGTTTGTCTATTGTGTTATGTACGATGTTTATCTTTCCACCAATAAACCACTTTGCCCATTCGATTCCCTTGGAGGCATCTAGTACTTGGGAGTAGGGTTCATACCACTCGATACCCAAGTCCTTTAGCGCAGCATCCCAAAACCATTCGATTTCCGTGCTGCGTTTGACAAGCTCTTCGTAAGTCTTGATTCCATGTTTAGTCATGAATCGGCTAATGTTACTTCTCTCAAGATAATCGCCGTAGGGACTCCAGACAACATCGCTCAAGTTTTCATCCAACCATTTACTTCCTATCACATATCAGAATAATTTTATAGATTGTGGCTTCCGCTTCTCGCTAATAAGGATGCGAAAGACCTGGGTACGCTGCAGGATTCGCGATGAAGCTTGGTCCCGTGAAAGCAGAGTGCTTTGTGAAATAACATTCTTAGGGTTTGGTGCGTTTCCTCTTTAGGATTAGAAGGATTATTACAATACTCACACAGACCACAATGACTACACCGATAACCAATGGCAGCGGCAAGCCCCCTAAAGAAGGATAAGCTGGGGGATATTCCTCGAATAGTGTCTCAAAGACAGCGGCAAATGCGTTCCAGACCCGTTCACAGTTGGAAATAACATCATCTGCGTTGGGATTGAAGTAATCCCAAATACTGTGACCGTAGGCGGTTTGATTGCCATAGGTTTCGAGGGTTATTGCTAGAACTCCCATTATTCCGTACATCCAGTCCTCCCAGATGCCCTGGGTGCCTCCTTGACCTAGGCGTGGATAACTTGAAGCCTCCATGATGTCTACAGAGATTCGGGCAAAAATTGACTCGTCTTGAGTGTAGGATCCGTTGGTATGCCACGGGGTGAAGAATCCCGCTATCCCACTGTGGAGGGACATCGCGAACACCAATTCAGGATGTGCTTCTGCAAAGCTTCGCATTGCTTGAGTTTCTGGCTCGCTAAAAGGAGTACTACCATGGTAGACTTGTGACCGAGGAATAGGACTCCCCAAATTCCAGCCTACGAGATAGTTTCGGTTTAAGTCTATGCCGCCTATTAGATCTTCACCGATTTCACCGTCCATGTCGAGATCGTATCCCTCGTATTCATCTGCTATATCGTCATATTCCACCCAGTTATCTCCATTGATGTCTTGGACTTCTCCCTCATCTAGTAAGCCGTCACTGTCCTCGTCGGTGGGGCGAAGGTTCTTTCTGTGCCAAGGATTCACATAGATCTCTGTTAGGGAATCAGGGTTCAGAGTAGGTATGATGTAAATCACAAAGTTCTGTAAGATGGTTGCTATGTCTGGGTCATCCCGGTGATAGACCAGGTAATCCATTATGAAGAGGGAGTTCTCTATTGTAATGCACTCGCGCCCGTGATGGTGCCCAACCACCAGGTATCCATGGCGACCAGTGGGATTGCCTGGAGCTGTGATAGTCACGCATCGAATGTTTCGGGACTCATAGCTGGCACCAATGGTCTCCAATGTGACATAATCAGGATAGGATGCAGCTAAAGAGTTGATATGGGAATTGATTTCCTCATAGTTATGAAAGGGGCCCAAATCAGCACCCCAGTAAACCACATCGTCATGATCTATTGATCCAGGAGCACCCACGTACTCGTCCCAAATCCATTCAACGGAGGACTGGGATTCCATAACCGTAACTCCCTGCAGGGACGCAACATTCAACGAAAGTGGAGTAGGGATGAAGAATGATAGCACTAACACCACACTAACGGATAACCTCAGGTAGTTGAGGAAACTCCTCTGAAATTCTGGTCTCATTTACCTCACGTAGTCATCCTTCCCTTTCTGATTGAAAAACCGTTTCGGAAGAGGCAACATAAGCCCAAAACACTCAAGTCGCGCTTCTCATTCATCAGATGTTTTACTTTTTCTTCTTCGACGCGGTTGGTGTTTTGAGCCACTTGTAGTACGTTTAGAGGATTGGCTGGTGGTTTCTCCTCTTCCATCAATTTCCTCGTGTAGATTCAAGGTTATTTTTATTGTACCGACTCTTTCTAATTTTAAGGATGTATTACACGTTCTCGCGCCGCAAAGGATTTAGCGTAGGGCGTGTATAGGGTGTGGAACGGATGGGTTTGCTGTGCCGCATTCTGAACAGGAACTAGTGTCATCGAAGACCAGACGGACAGCTTCTACCTATCCTGCGCGGCTACTAGAGAAGATGTTGGAGCGGAGGACACTGGAAACTCCAACTACAAAACATCATGTGATTGTTGGGAATAGCCGCAAAATGCTCGAAGTGGCAGATAATTCTGTACAACTAGTGGTTACTTCACCCCCTTATCCTATGATTGAGTTGTGGGATGACTTGTTCCATCAACAGGGATGCCGGACCTTCTCCGACATGCACAATCTTCTAGCTGAGGTTTGGAGGGAGTGCTACCGTGTACTCATCGAAGGAGGAATCGCCTGTATCAATATTGGGGACGCACTGCGAAAAGACAATGGTGGGTTGAGGCTCTTCCCCAATCATGTACGTATCACCGAGCATTGTGAATCCATCGGCTTCACCAGTCTCCCCTTCATTTTATGGAAGAAGCCGACAACTAGACCTAATGCCTTTCTAGGGTCAGGGTTCTTGCCTCCCAACGCATACGTCACACAGGATTGCGAATTCATTCTCCTCTTCCGTAAAGGATCACCGCGTAGTTTTCCACCTAAAGACTTCTTACGTTATGCCAGCCATTACACAAAACCTCAGCGAGATGCATGGTTTACCCAGATTTGGCAAGTACCCGGTGCCCGCCAAGAGAATGGTGACCTAGACCGACGAGTTGCTGCGTATCCAGAAGAGATTGCTAAACGCCTTATTCGGATGTTCTCCATTTACGGAGATACTGTCATCGATCCCTTTCTAGGCACAGGAACGACGATGAAAGTGGCAAAGGACCATCATCGTAACAGTATCGGATATGAGATTGATGAAAGGCTCCTCCCAACTATCAAGGAGCGGATAGCAATACCACTCGATTCTGTGGAAACCGCTGGTCAAGCATCGTCGTTTAAAATCACTCGTCGAGACTAACTCCTCGGATGATACTGATATTCATTTTACAAAACAAATGGAATGAAAAGAGGAGAGCAGGATGGTTCTAGCTTGCTGTAAGAAGGTTTAAAGAACCTGAGATACCGATTCTAGGGTATGTCGTTCGGTCAGGTTACCTTTCAAAGTGGTCAGCTCGTTCCACTAGCCTACGAGAGTGTCGCTACAAAAATTGACAAGGTCAAGTTTGAGGATGAAGAAGGTCGCCTCGTAGTGTCTGATATTCGAGTAGTGTGGTACAAGACCAAGAAGGGTAGGAGTGTACTAAAGGGAGTTGCTGCTGCCATCGCTGTAGGTGTTGGCGGAGCAGTTGTCGGTCATGCAGCACGTCGCCACGGCGGAGTTGTTGGCGACATCGTCGGTCATGGGATTCAAGAGGGCACAGATGTCGCTGCTCATGCTATCATGTTCGATACGATAGCTAAACAGCACATGATTAGACGCGGAGAAGATGGCACTGCCGAAACCATGGCTATACCGCTCCGAGCTATTGGCAATGCTACAGTTCATAAGGACAAGCTCATTATCACATTGAGCTCTGGTGATGATATCGATTTCGAGGGCAAACGCAAGGGAAAGATGTTCTCCGTCGCTGTTGCTCAACTCATGACCGCAAAAGAGGCGAACAAATGCCCCTATTGCGGCGCGCGTCCTCAACCTGGTACTAATGAATGCACTCGGTGCGGTGCAGCTGTTCAAGGCGGAACAGGGCCTACCCAAGCTGCTATGCCAGCAGGTATGCCAGCTGGAATGCCCGCGGGAATGCCTATGATGCCCGGTATGCCTCAATTCATGTGCCCGTTCTGTAAGAATAAGATTATGCCCGCCGAGCATTGTGTTAGCTGTGGTCGTAGACTTATGGCTAGATGCTCGAAGTGTGAATCTGATATTCCGCTGTTTATGTTTGCAGGGGCGAAACGTTGCCCCCAGTGCGGTGGAAAGCTCGAGTACCCACAACACTAGTGGCAATCCTTCCTTCTAGTTCCACCGGAAGAGTGGATATGCTGATTTTGTTCAGGGAAGATTAGGTCTTGCAATCAAATCCATACTAGGCTTCTATCTAGGAGTGGACTTTCATCATACGCCTAGTTGCCTTTGAAGGGGTATAGCAAATAGCGAAGAGCTATATTAGGCGCGAATAACGCTTAGCCCGACTTTGTTGGATGTTATTTTATGAGCCCAAGACCCAGAGCACGCCGCCGCGCCCACCGTCGCCGACGCCGCCAAATCCGTAGACGTACGCGACGTAGAAGACGTGCATATAGACGACACCGAAGGCGCCTCAGAAGAGGAGATTGGTGGCTCTTTTCATTCATTGGCATTCCCAATCCCTTCCGAGTCCGCCGTAGGGACATCGTAATCATCGAGAAGGAAACTGGCAAATCGGTTGAAGATATGACGGAAGAGGAACTGATAGAGGAACTAGAGAAACGTGGAATCGAAGTGGAAGACCTCGATGATGAAGAACAAGAAGCACTCGATGCCGTTGAAGGAGAAGAAGACGAGGGCCAAGATACCTAGCGATCATTCACAAGCATTCACTAGCAAGTACCAGAGTATGATGTGGATTCTTCGATTCTCTTAAACCATAAAACCCATCTTAAGGAATCAGCCAAGTTCTTCATGAGAAGTAATGAAGTGGTTCCTCGCTATGGACCTCCAGATGGTGGTCAAGAGTCCAGACTATTATTAGAAAGCCTTTGAAACCGTCTTCTATCCCACGGATAAGTGCTGGTTTAGTGAGTTCACTGAGGAACACTGTGTTCGTGAGTAGGATATGGCTCCATACTCCGGTCTTGCCGTCCTTTGTTACCTCGAAGCTGGATTGACGCTGCATCAACTGCATTCGAAGATCGTAGAATATCTTGTTCCGCTCTTCAGCAGATAACCTGGATAATGCTCTCTGATGCTCTAGACTAATTGGCGTCCCACTAGCTATGACTATACGGTCTTTGTAATCGTTGGGCTGGGCTATAGATACAAGGCGTGGAGAGCCCGACGGATAGGTACATGTTAAATGGAAGGTTGCTGTGTCGTCTTCCATTTCCCGGCGAAACAGCCTATCCTCTTCTAGCCACCGGGTTATGGTTTCTTTCCATTCCTCTGCGGTGGGTTCAGACGACATGACCATCCTCCCCTATGTGAGTAAGAATCCATTAAGGTCCTTTTCGTCTTCAGACCATTTCTCTGTGTCACTGGGTTCTGTAATACCCAGACTTTCCAAGCGTTCCTGTAGTTTACGGACTACTGGATTTGACCTCCTCTCTTTGAAGAGGAGTAAACAGTTACTAATGATCTGGGTTAGTTCAGTTTTAAAGAGGTCTGGGGCTTTCTGGAGAAGTTCTTCTTGAATTTCTAGTGCCTCTTGATAAGCGCGTTCCGCTTCCACAAGTTGCCCCCTTCTCTTGTTAAGGATACCAATATTGTTCAAGGTTGATGCGAGACATCCTTGGTAGAGACTTGGAGCTTTTGCGGCTAGAATCCTGCGCAAACGAAGGGTTTCCTGAAAGACTGATTGTGCTTCAGAGAACCTCCCATCCACAGCCAGTACTACACCTAGATTGTTTAGCGATGTGGCAACACCCAGAAGATTGAACTCGGGTGCCTCTGACGCTAGTTTCCGGCGGATAGCTAGAGCCTCACGAAGTACACTTTCAGCCTCTGAGAAACGTCCAGCCTGTCGGAGGAACACCCCATAGTTTGTGAGGTTAGCAGCTAGATGGCGACGATACAGGTCAGGAGACTTGCCAGCTAGCTGACGGTGGATTTCTAGCGCCTCCTGGTACGCCATCTCTGCACTCTCTGGTTGAACGGTCTGACGGAACAAGATTGCCATGTTATTGAGGGCTTGAGCAACACGCTGCCCATACAAGTCAGGGTTTTTTTCAGCTAATTCACGATAGATTCGAAGCGCTTCCCGTAGCTCTAATTCTGCCCCCGCTGGTTGACCCGCCTGACGATGCAAAATCCCGTGCAAATTGAAGGCATCCCCCAGTATAACTTGGTAGACATGTGGCGTTTCCTTAGCTAGTGTTTTTGCAAGACGAATAACTTCCCTGCCATCCTCTTCAGCGTCCTTTACTCTGCCTGTTAGGATGAAGAGAGAAGTCAGACCCGCCAAGCAAAGTAATCCACCTCCTTGTTCTATGTTCGGCTCGTCCTTGAACTCGTTGAAGCATGATAGGGCCTCATAGTATAGATCCTCTGCCTCATCAGGTTTACCCGATTGAATACTAAGACGACCAAGGGAGAGGTGTATATGCGCTGTGGATAGAGGGGCGAGTGTTTTACTTGACAGACCCTTGTTGAGTTCGATAACACTGTAGTATATTTTCTGTGCTTCTGAATATTGTCCTGTACTAGTGAGGAAATCTGCGAAGTGCCTCAGCGAATATGCAAGGGTTTCTCGGGCAGCTTCACTAGGGTTCTTAGCGACTAGTTCCTTGCTCAGCTGAACTGCTTCCTGCAATGCAGCCTCCGCTTCGGAAGACCGCCCTACTTCGACGAGGAGAAGTGATAGATTGGAAAGAGGATATACTATCTCAGGCAGGTACCTGTCTGGGTCCTGCATCATTAAATCACGGTAAATCCGGATACATTGTCGAAAGTCGTTTTCAGCCTCTATAATCCGATTTAGTGCGTGGTAGATTACGGCTCTTATTCGTGCACGCATAGCACGACCCTCATCAGATGTGAATCTGATGAAATCGACCATTACTAGGGCATCAGGGTGACGCTCGCGTTTTATTAGATCATTACCAATTTCCCTAGCCTTAACATAGGTTAATGATTGGTCAGCAAACTCTCGTACGGTCAGCGATACTCCCATTAGACGGTAATCTGACAGCTCGATACTGACTCCCTCAAGGCGATCAGCGACCTCTTTTGCCAATCTTGGTAGCTGATCACCCAACTCGGCGAGTACTAGGTCACGAGCTAGTGCGTGTAATTCCCAGTAACCATCTCCTCGATCATGCACAAAACTCAACCGAGTGAGGCGCTCCCAATGATCGGTTCTTAGATTTGGTGCAGCAATTTCGAGTATCTTCTGATCAAAGAAGGGAATGAGACCCGCCTGGTCAATGAATTCTAGCAATCCCTCTGCGAGGTTGAGGAGGCGCCGCCATGTCTTCAGGCGGACCTGCTCCAGTGTTTCAGCACGCAGGCTTTCGACATCCTCTCCACTGAGCGGGCAGCATTCGGCTAAATCACAAATAGCGTTGAGGACAAAGGGGTTTCCACCACTAATACTCACGATTTGGGTGTGAAGCTCCGGAGGCACTCCCCGCTGAGTCAGCAAGTCTCGACTACTAGCCTCGTCTAACTCGGTGAGTTCTGCCTCCTCAATAGTAACTTCTGCACTGAGGTTTGGCGGCAGCGCCCTCCGGCTGGCAGCGACACCAACAGTGTTTGCCAATGAAGAAAGGAAGATATACCAGAGTTCCGCTTCACTGATTTTTTGGTCACCATATTGCCAATAACGGTGTTCACCATCAACTGCTTCAAAGTGGTCTAACAAAATCAAGAGTGGCTGCTGTAACTGTTTCCGCCCCCTGAGATCCTCTAGAAGGGCGTCCAAGAAGAGGAACTCTGCCTGATGAGGATCCCTCCAGAGCACCTCTAAGACTTTCTCTACATAGTTATTGCCAAGGCGTGTCTGTAGCCATCCTGCGACTGTTCCAAAGCGTCGTTTGAGCTGGGGGCGTAGTTTAGCTCCGACGGTTTTGATGGCTTTGCTGATGTCTACCATACTCCCAACAAAGGGGAGAACCTTCACTAAGTCAAACGCCCAGCTTCGACCGGGGTCTTGGGTAGGTTGGATGCCTTTTACGAAGCGTAAGCGTATTGTCCAGAGTAAATCGAATCGTGGAAGCTTGATGCCCTGCCAAGCAGCCGCCTTTGCGAGGGCATCTAGCCGGTTGAAAAGAGACTTGACTCGGCGGAAGTCTAGGAGAATGGTCTTTTCCACCAGGCCTTTCCAACGCTCAAACAAGGAGGTTTTCCCAATTCCTCCAAGCCCCCTTAGATGTAGCACTACGCTTCTTTCTTGGCAACGGCTGAGGGCATCGGTCATCCAGCCTAAATAGGACTCCCGATTGACGAACACCTGCTTAATCGGTTTATAACGCTCCCACATACAGGAACCTCAGCTGTTGCTGCTATGTCTTTCCTTGCTTGTCCCTCATAAGCGTTCCTTGCTTATCATACAAGATGGCGCTAGAATTTCAATATAATATTTAGGGAAGGGGCGTAAAATACCAACCAGCATCTGCTTAATGGCAGCCAAAATGTCAAAGGAAAATGATGAATGTTTTTGGTGAAAAGGCCATGGCTAAAATTAAGAAATACGAAAAGGACGAGAAATGGGTCGAAATAGACCTAGAACTCTGTAAGGGCGCGGCAGAATGCGAGAACTGGTGCCCAATCGGGGTTTACGTGATTGAAGAAGAGAAAGCTACAGCACCGAACATAGAAGACTGCATCGGGTGCGGTGCATGTCAACGTGTATGCCCAACCCAAGCAATAGTACGACACTGGGCCTGGAAATAAAGACAGGGATTGCGGTATCTTAACTGAAGGAAGTCGTCGAGGGATCTAGCGGGTTCGCTGCCCCATATAATCAATTATCCACTGATACCTGGGCTTCTTCTGTATCGGATGCAGCTCTACACCTTCCACAAGACACAGTAGCTTCAACCTAGGAAACAGGGATAACACCTCGTCCTTGGTGAAGAAATGCTGGTAAAGGCGATACTTGGAATGGTAATAGGTATTGGGTTCAACCTCCTCTAGCGAGCTGGAGTCCCTGACATGTTCGAATTCATCAAGGGAGAACACCCGAGCATAGACTACGCCGCGACGGGCTAGCCCTGCGTAAATCTTCTTTGCTATCTCTTCAATCTCTGACTTTCTGAAGAACTGTAACACCTTCGAGGCGATAATCAAGGCATACCGGCGGTTGGGAATCTCGTAGGAGTGGATGTCGACGACTTGTGCGGTCAGTGTAAGGTTCTCTGTACGAGCGTGTTCTTGGCACTGTTTCACATAGGTTGTTGAGATATCGATGCAGTCCACTTCGTACCCCATTTTGGCAAAGAAGAGCGCGTTCCGCCCTTTCCCCATCCCCAAATCCAGTACTGGCCCATTCGGAACCTGAGGAAGGTACTCAATCAGCCGCCAGTCAGGACTCACTCCCAACTTGTCCCTAACTGCGCGATACGCCTCCATCCATCCTATAACCTGGTACGCCATCTCGACCACTCTGTGGCAATTGATACGCTCATCTAATAACCATTATTATACTGATTCATCCCTATCATTGTAAAAATGATTACCCAATAGGAGGTGAATCATTGTGAGATGTTCGTCAATACGAAGCCATGCAGACGCTAAAGACGTTGAAAAAGACATCAACGAATGGCTGAAAAACAACCCCGGAGTCAACATCCGCTTCATCACCCAATCTGAAAGAGCCTCCAAAGGATGGGTTATTACCACGTTCTTCTATGACTAGGTAGATGGAAAGAAGGTAGACCTGACAAATCCTGGCTAGGGACACTCTCTAGTAGAGGACCAGACTTGTTACGCCTTAGTTCTCTCTTGTCGATGTAGGGAGAGATACGGTCCCCCTACTTTATCACTTTCAGTTCTTTACCCACTTTCTCAAAGGCAGCAATCGCCTCATCCAGATCGTCCTTCGTCAAAGCCGCATTCATGATCAAACGGAGCCTCGCCTGATCTCGTGCGACCATCGGAAAGACAATCGGTAGAGCGAAGACCCCTTCGTCAAACAGACGGTTGCTCATCCGCTTCGCCTTCTCACTCTCACCAACAATGATGGGAATAATAGGCGTCTCACTGAACCCGGTGTTGAAACCTAAATCATCCATAGCGGATTTCAGTTGCTTAGTATTCGCCCACAGGTTCTTCACATGCTTTGGCTCGGTTTCTAGGATGTCAATTGCAGCAATACATGCAGCAGCCACTGGTGGTGGATGTGAACCGCTTAGCAGCCAGGTTCGAGACTTGTTCAGCGCAAAGTTGCGAAGTGATAGGCTTCCTGAGACGTGTCCTCCAACCACTCCGAACGCCTTAGAGAATTTAGGCTGCTGAGGGGAGTGCATCCCCAAAGCATGTTCCCATCTCTACGTGGACGTCTTTGTGGGTGAGGTTGAAGTGGGAGACTATGCCGCGGCCTCCTTCGCCGAGGACTGCTTCGCCGTGGGCATCATCCACATAGATTGTTGCGCCGTGGGGTTTGCAGGCTTTGACGATTTTGTCGAGGGGGGCGA
>JAEOTB010000017.1 GCA_016840065.1 Candidatus Hermodarchaeota archaeon
AGTAGGGCGGGAAGGTCTTGAAATAGGTGTCAATGAATCGCTGGTGATCACCGAAAACAGTGCGCATCAGACCCGGCCATGGCTTCTTGATGACAAGATAGCCACCCTCGTTCACACCGACTTCTTGCCCGGTCTCGTCAACGATTGCGGGTTCTATGCCAGGGAATGGAAGGGTACAGGAGCCAGGCTTGAGTGACACAGCGCCAGGGATTGGAGTGATGACGACGCCGCCGGTTTCCGTCTGCCAGTATGTTAGTCGCCTGTAGGAGTTTTGCCTAGCAGGTATCGACAATAGGGCAGCGGCTTTGTCCGACGACTTCGTAGTACCAGAGCCAGGCCTCGGGGTTGATTGGTTCGCCGACGGTTCCGAGGAGTTTGAGGCTGGTGAGGTCTCGTTTTCTGACCCATTCGTCGCCGTGGCGCATGATGGCTCGGATGGCGGTGGGTGCGGTGTAGAATTGGTTTATCTTCCATTTTTCTACTACTGCCCAGAAGCGGTCGGGTTCTGGGTAGGTGGGTACGCCTTCGAACATGACGCTGGTTGCGCCTGCGGCTAGGGGTCCGTAGACGATGTAGCTGTGGCCGGTGATCCATCCTATGTCGGCGGTGCACCAGTAGATGTCTTCTTCTTGGTAGTCGAAGATGTACTTGAAGGTGGTCATGGTGAAGGTCATGTAGCCGCCGATGGTGTGGAGTACTCCCTTGGGTTTGCCTGTTGAGCCGCTGGTGTAGAGGATGAAGAGGGTGTCTTCTGCGTCGAGTTGTTCGGGTTCGCATTTGTCTTGGACGTCTGGTTTTTCTACTTCTTCGTGCCACCAGCTGTCTCTTTTTGCGGTCCAGTCTACTTCGATGCCGGTGCGTTTGACGACGATGCAGTGGCGTACGTTGGGGCAGCTCTTGAGGGCTTTGTCTGCGTTGATTTTGAGTGGGATGGATTTTGTGCCGCGGTAGCTGCCGTCGCTTGTTATGACGCCGGTGCAATCGCTGTCAAGAATCCGGTCCTTAAGGGAATCGGCGCTGAAGCCTCCAAAAACCACCGAGTGGATGATGCCCAGGCGGGCGCAGGCAAGCACTGCGATGGCTAGCTCGGGGATCATGGGCATGTAGATGGCGATTCGGTCGCCTTTCTGGTAGCCGAATTTCTTGAGGACATTGGCGAATTTGTTGACCTCGTCGTAGAGCTGCTGGTAGGTGAAGGTGCGGCTCTCCTTGGGGTCGTTGCCCTCCCAGATGATGGCGATCTTGTCCTTGCGCTTGGTTTTGAGGTGGCGGTCTAGACATTGGTAGCTGGCGTTAATCTTGCCGCCTTTGAACCATGTGTGGCGGGCCTCTTTGGGGTCCCATGTGTGGATTGGTCCGGTCCATTTCTCGAACCAGTCGAGTTGTTCTGCTTGTTTTGCCCAGAATGCAGTTGGATCCCTGATTGACTCCTGATAGAGTTTCTGGAGTTCTTCTGGGCTTTTTATGTGAGCTTGTTTAGCGAAGGATTTGGATGGGTGGAAAACCCGTGCTTCCTTCGAGGTGATTTCAATCTTACTCAATATTGTTCACGTCTGGTGCTGGTTGTACACCTAAGGGTCTTGCAGGTGACGGTTCCCCTCCCCTCATATGGTATGGGAGTGAAGGGATGTGTGTCATCGCCTGAAGACCATTATATAAAAATTCTGGATTTTTATCAAACCAAAGAAGAAAAACTGCGAAAATCCACTTTACATTTCTCGAAAACATGTACTGGAAAGAAGCCTTTTAGTGCGATAGTTGATTATAGTGTGTTAGCGTCTCTGCTTGTCATGTGATGGCGGATCGGGTTAGACGCTAGAACGAATGATTGAGGTTGTGTTCTCATGGTTCCAGCTGCGAAAGGCGGTTCATCTTTAAAGCTTAAGTCTACTCTCTTTCAACTTTTGGCAGACAAGTCATCCTATGGTATCCTTATCTTCAGGGGCGAGAAGGTGTTTTATGTCAACAAGCAATTATCAAAGATATCAGGATACACACTTAAGCAGTTGAGAGCCTGGAGCATACAAGACTTCATTTCGATGATCAACGAGGAGGATAGAGGCAAGGCTCTTGAGGTATACGGGGACTTGGTTGGAGGCAAATCTGTTTCGTATCATTATCAGTTTAGGTTTCCTCACAAGAAGAAGGGAATGCGCTGGGTTGACGGTACTGGCATCTTAGTGAAGGTTGACGAAGAGGCTTTTCTTCAGGTTAGGTTAATTGATATCACTGACCACAAGCAGTTGGAGATAACAGTTGAAGAGTCGGAGGCGAAGTATCGGTCCTTTGTGGAGAACTTCCATGGTATTGCCTACCGCGCAATCATTGGTGGTGTTGTAGAATTTTTCCACGGTGATGTTGAAGAAATAACTGGCTACCATGAGGAGGACTTTGTGTCCGGTCGAGTGCTCTGGGATAAACTGATTCACCCAGATGATTGGGGGCGTATTGAAGCTAATTGGGAGCGGATTGGGTCTGAACCAGGCGCATTTAGTGACAGGGAGTATCGCATTATCCGAAAGGATGGAGCTATTCGGTGGATTCGTGATTTCGTTAGGAATATCTGTGACGCGAGTGGTAAGCCAGCCAATGTAGAGGGCGTACTCTACGATATCACGGAGCGGAAACGGATGGAGGAAGCTTTTCACTCGCTCGTTGAGTACTCTTTACAGGGATTAGTAATCATTCAGGGTGACCGCATTGTCTTTACAAATACTGCCTTTGCTGAAACCCTCGGTTATACTGTAGAGGAGATACTAGCGTGGTCGCCTAAACAGGTGAGAGCTTATGTCCACCCTGATGACCAATCTCTTGTTTGGGGGCGATTTGAGGCACGTCTTAAAGGTGAGCATCCTCCTAATAACTATGAATTCCGTGTTGTCTGTAAAGACAAGTCTGTGCGTTGGCTAGAAGTTTTCGCTCAACCCATCGAATACCAAGAGAAGCCTGCTGTTCAGGCATCCTACATTGACATAACTGAGCGAAAGCTAGCAGAAGAGGCTCAACGCGAGTCTGAAGCGAAATACCGTAGCCTCATGGAACAAACACAAGAAGGCATTGTCATCGGACAAACCCCACCCCCCCGCCTTATCTTTGCGAATCCTGCGATGAGGACCATACTGGGCTATACTCCCGAGGAACTCACCACAATGCCCCCTGAAGCGTTATTAACGCTAATTCATCCAGATGATCGAGATATGTTCTTTGGACGTTTTGTAGATCGCATTACAGGAAAACCAGCCCCATCTCGATATGAGGTTAGAGGAATAAGAAAGGATGGAACGGTTCGTTGGATTGAAGTCTTCTCTCGTCGAATCCAATATGAGGGGCAGCCAGCAGCCCATGCCACCTTCGTTGACATCACTGAGCAAAAACTGGCGGAGAAGGCGCTGCAGGTCTCAGAAGCGAAGTACAGAGCAGTAATTGATCAGATGCAGGAAGGTCTTATAATCTTCCAAGATGAGCGAGTTGTTTTCGCTAATCCTGCTATAGAGAAAATTACCGGATACACAGTAGAGGAGATTCTAGCTCTTCCCTCGACAATGCTCTGGGAAGGCATATACCTTGAGGACCGAGAGAAGGTTATGAGGTATTTCCAAGATCGCTTTGCGGGTAAGGAGGTTCCATCCCACTACACGATTCGAATGATACGAAAGGATGAATCGGTCTATTGGGCAGAGTTGTCAGTTCAGGTCATTGAGTATTTAGGTAAGCCAGCGATACAGGCTAGTTATATCGACGTTTCTGACCGTAGGGAAGCAGAGTTAGCAGCTAAAGAATCAGAGAAGCGTTATAGAGATCTTTTCGATCATGTTCCCATTGGGCTTTACATTACCTCACCTGATGGTCAAATCATCGATGCGAATCCAGCATTGGTGGAGGTGCTAGGCCATAAAGATAGGGAATCCCTCCTTGCTAGGAAGGCATCAGAGTTCTATGTTAATCCTGAGGTGCGGCAGCAATGGCTAGACCTTATGACTCATGAGGGTGTAGTCCGTGATTTCGAGGCACAGTTCCAGCTACCTGATGGTCGCTTGATCTGGATTGTGAATAACGCAAGAGCCATCCTTGATAATAGCGGCAAAGTACTCTATAACGAAGGATCTATGGAGGACATCACAGAGCGAAAGATTGCCCAAGAAGGGCTTGCCGCTTCTGAGGCTAAGTTTAGGGCGTTGGTCGAAGAAACTTCGGACTGGGTCGTGGAACTGGATTCTGAGGGGAGGGTGACTTACTCGAATAACGCCATTGAAGGAGCTCTGGGTATCACTGCTGGCCAGATTCTTGGGCGTTCAATCTTTGAGTTCATGGTTGAAGAAGCTGGTCCGCCGGCTAAGGCAGCCTATAGCCAGTATGTTTTGAAAGGCAAACCCTTTGAGAACCTCGTGTACAGGTTCACTCATAGGACAGGTCAGATGATTATCCTTGAGGGAGGGGGACGCCCAGTCTTTGATGAACAGCACCGTGTAACTGGCTTTCGAGGGATTTTCCGGAACATAACAGAACGTGTAGAAGCAGCTAGTGTAATTCGGGAATCTGAGGAGAAATACAGATACCTGGTGGAGCAATCATTGCAGGGGCTCGCAATAATCCAGGGAGATCCTCCTCGAATAGTCTTTGCGAATCCTGCTTTTGCAGAGATGCTAGGCTATGCTCCTGACCAGTTAATCGCTTTCTCGGCCGAGTCGGTTAGAAGAATCATCCCAGCTGAGGATTATCCAATGCTGATAGAACGATTCGGTGAACTGATTTCTGGTGCACCTTCATTCCCACGTATCATACGTATGGTGAGAAAGGATGAAGATATCCGATTAGTGCAGGTCTTTGGACACCGCATTGAATACGAAGGTCAACCAGCACTTCAACTATATGGGATTGATGCCACAGAACATAAGGAAGTCGAAACGGAATATCGCACATTGGTGGAAGCTACACCTGACGCTATCATTTTGACTGATTTGCAGGGCATTATCCTAATGGTAAATGAGCAGACCGTGCAGTTCTATGGCTATACTCGCGAAGAACTCATAGGAATGAATTCCTTTAATCTTGTTGTAAAAGAGGAACAGCAACGCGCAGCGGGAGAGTTACAGAGGCTGCTCCAGGGTAAAAGTGTAAGTGCTGTTGAATTCAAAGCCCTTAGAAAGGATGGGACCATGGTAGCCATAGAGCTAAACGCAACACCGATTATGGATCCAGATGGGACGCCACGGGCTTTTCTTACAATTGGAAGAGACATCAGTGAACGTGAAGCAACATTTGCTATTATTCGAGAACGCGAGGAACAATATCGTTTGCTCTATGAGAACACAGTAGCTGGCATCTTTCTTGTCGACAACCAAGGAGAAATAATGATGTGTAACGCCTACGGTGCAGAACTCTTTGGATACAAACCATCTGAACTTGCAGGAACGAAGTTTGAGTCGTTACTTCATCCAGAGGATAAAGAAAGAATTCTACAGCGTTTTCAAGAGGGAATTGAACAGGGTAGAACGCTTGTAAGTGGGATAGAGGGAATAGGACTTCGAAAGGATGGATCCACTTTCCATTATCATGTAACCAGTACAGCTCTCGGAAAGGATGGCATGGTCGATGGCTTTCAATCCGTAATTCTTGATATCACTTCGATAAAAGAGACTCAGGCTGAGCTTCAGGCGGAACAGGACCGCATCGAGTTCCTCAATGACCTGATGGTCCATGACCTCATCAATGTCAACCAAGGTATCCTTTCAGTGCTAGAACTTCAATTGAGAGAACCCACCCTCCCCGAAGGCTTCAGGGAACTCGTAGAGCTTGCGCTTTCACAGGTCACTCGAAGCACAGCCCTTATCGCTAGGATGAGACGACTTTCCCGTATTAAAACAGAGATTCCCCAATTTGAGAAAAGGGATATTGCAGTGACCCTTCATTCTGCTGTAGAGTCCTTGGAGGAGGTTATTCCAGATAAGACCTTGCAGCTGGAGACTAATGTAGAAGCAGGAAAGTATATCGTGCTAGCTGATTCTCTTCTCTATGACCTCTTCTATAATCTAATCTATCGCGCCTTGAAGATTGACGAGCAGAAACAGGTTAGAGTGAATCTCATGGTAGGTCCTGCCAAGTCCAAAGGGTTTCTCCAGATTCTTTACAAGGATTATGTCCCCACAAGTTCAGCTGAAGAAGGCGTCCATCTTGTTGGTAGAGTTACTGGCGATACAGCAGCACTTGACCTGGGAATCAGTCTCACTCTAGTTGAGCGCATCGTAATGAGATATGGAGGGAAAGTCTGGGTTCAGGATCCCACCCCTGATAGCCCAGCAGAGGGCACAATCCTCATTATCCTCCTTCCCAAACCAAACTAATGTAATACTCTCCATTCATTTGAAAGGGAAATAGGCTAATAAGGCTCTAATTGGAGTTTCTCCTATCTTGAGCGCTGGCGGCGAGCAGCAAACCAGCACAAAAGAGTGAGTGCGAAGAAGAAGACTCCAAGAACCACAAACAACTCACCCAGAAACATATTACCAATGAAATAGAAGGCACCACCCAGAAGTAGGATGGAAAACCCTATGACAACAAACAAGGAAACGACAAGAAGTGAAGGACGTGAAGAAGTTGAAGACACTGGTAGACCATCTCCGATGGACCTGATTATTTACATCGTCATAGCTATTTTAGTTACGGTTATAGTATATTTTCTACCTGACATCTTCTTCTCCTTCTATCTCGCCATCCCAACCGCATATATCTCCTCTGTGATGCTCAATGGTTTGGGAGTGCCAGCACCTTTTGTAGTGGACTGGGCGCAGGCTGGAGTCTTTGTCGGAAACTACCAGATTATCAAAGACTGTACAGGGGTGCAGGTGATTGCTGTCTTTGCTGGCCTGATCTTTCCCTTACCTCGAGGGACCTGGCGGAGGAAAGGGTTGTCGATGGCTGTTGTGTCTGTAATACTATTTGTTGCGAATATCCTCCGGGTCGTCTATGAGATATGGCTGGTAGAGATGGGAATTCTGCCTTGGGAGTTGGCTCATTATCCAATGTCCTTTGTGCTCGGGGTTGCGGGGGTCTTCGTCCTCTGCCTTGTGGCAATTTGGCTACTACCCGGGTTCATCGAAACGTTTGAGGATATGCTCTACTATCTTTTCCCCCCGAAAGATAAGGGAGCTACTGGGTAGTGATTGCAGGAACTGGTCTTTGAGGATATTACACCCTTTATAACTGGGTGTTTTACTTATCCGGCTGCCTCTCAGCGATTAAAAGCACAATCGTGGTATGATGGGCTAGCCATCGTGGTCAAGGATTCAGGCGTGCTAGGTTTTAAACGCCCTCTTGATCGGTGGAGTTTGGTTGGCTATGGTGCTGGTCTTTAGGTGGCAAGAATGTGAGACTTGCCTCTATTGCTGGATAGGTTTACCCCATTCTTGTCCCGAGTGCGGTTCACATTGTGTTCACTCACCGGAAACCATGGAAGAGGCTGCAGATATTCGGAACGATTCCTGAGCATAGAGATCAAGCTTCTCAGAAATGTGTAGCCTATTCAGGGGTCGTTGGATAATCTTAAAGCGAGTCTGGCTCATTAAGATGATTTGTGGGATTTGAGATGTCTACAAGGTTTGAAATTTTGAGCTGGGGATATTGTCAACAGCTTTGTTTCCGTATCTACAAGAAGGTGGTCGAGTCTGGATATCAGCCCGATGTGATAATTGGTCTAGCTCGCGGTGGATGGATTCCTGCTAGGATTCTTTCAGACTTTTTCTCAAAGGACCTTTCCACATTGAGGGTAGAATTCTATCGGGGGATAGAGGAGCGAGAAGGGGCTCCAAGGCTCACACAACCCTTTTCCTCGTATAGGGAATGGAGACACCCCTTGGTTATTGATGATATCGTTGATACGGGGAAGAGCCTTAGCTTAGCCTTAGATCATCTGAAATCCCTTGGATTCGAGGAAATCAGGAGTGCCTGCCTTCACGTCAAACCACATACAGAAACGATTCCAGATTATTACACGAAAAAAACAGCGGCATGGGTTGTATATCCATGGGAAATTGCCGAGTTCACGGTCAGTCTTGCTACTCTGCTTAGTAAGGAGAAGGTCCCCGTGGACAAGATTGAGGAGCAGCTATTGAGTTTCGGATTATCTGAAACCTATATTAGACATTTCTTCAAGCGATGGCTTCGTCAACAGGGTGAAGGTGGGTCTTCCTCCTCTTAGGAGCTGTCATTCTCTAGTGAATTCTTTGTAGGGTTCTTTCTCTGAGAAGAGGAGGCAACGATTGTTTACAAGGTGGCTTCTTACATAGATTAGGCGTATCAGGTGGAGAAGTGTTCCTTTGTCTTCTATCTCTCGAACTTCAATTACACCATCAGCGGAGAAGCGAAGTGCAGCCACGATTTCAGTGTCGTGAACTCCCTCTTCAAGTAAATAGATGCCAGTTATTTTGAGATTCTTGGCCCGGGCGCTGAGTACTTGGTAGAACTTCAGGACCGCGGTGGGTTCCGCGTAGGACATGAGGGTGGATAGGCTGTCGATACAGAGATGTCCGTTTTTCAGGTCTGACATGGTTTGGAGGAGCGTGAGGCTGATTAGGTTCAAGTTAAAGAGGCTTTGGAAGGCGATTGGTTCATCTGAGGGTTGTGATGTAACACAGGAGACACCGTCAACGACTCTGAGCTGTTTTGCCTTTACCTTTCCACAGAAACCTATGGTCGTCTCCCTAATTTGCTTGGGGGTCCACACGGTTGTTGCATAGATACCAGCTTCGTTCTGTTTTAGGCGGCTACTGAGATATCGAATCGCGAAATGAGCTTTCACAGTGCCGGGAGGACCAATCAGGAGTAGTTGAGAACCTCGAGGGAACTCTAGAGTGTTAGCGGGTGTGAAGCTCACATGAACGAGATCGCTCAATATCTAATCTCCTTTTAGCTGAAACCCCTTTTCGTCCAGAATCATCTCCTTCCATGAGGTTAGTGGACTGGCCCCAATGAGGCTTAAGATTCGAAGTTCACGGCGCAGGGCACAACCATCCTCATCTATTATCCGAGTCCTTATCGTTCCTTGGACAAGTGAACGTAGGCTGTTAATCATTGCTACGTCGTGGGCGCCCTCTTCTAATACAAAGATGACTCTACTACCTTGACGAAGAATTCGATGGGCTAGAACGTGAATGAAGTTGCGAATTCTTTCCTTCATTTGTGAAGCTAGCGTCAAACCAGAAACAGAATCGACGATGACCAATGAACTAGGGGAGAGGAGTTGGACCTGGTTCATTATTACTAGACTGACCTTGTTGATGTCTGAAGGGTTATTGATTCGGTCTATGGCATATTCATCTTTGCGCATCCCAATTGCCCAGCTATAGGCGTCGATGAACTTGATTTTTTGACCTATTGGATCATCTCCTTGAAGTAGTCCAACTCCAAGGGCGTGGGCTAGAATGTTTGTAGGTGTACTCTCGGTGGTAAGATAGAGGACTTCACATCCCTCGCGTATTGTATCTAATGCTAGCTGGAGACAGAAACTGGTCTTACCGCTACCCGGAGGACCGACCAGGAGAAGACTTGTTCCTTGAGGTAAGCCCTCTTTTAGAAGTGTATTCAACACCACGTCCGATGCCCCAAAGAGGTCTTGGGATACGCCTAGAAGATGATTGTTCTGTGAAAACGAATAAGTCTTTGGGAAATCTTCAGGTGAAAAAAAATTCACACTCCTGAGAATAACCTGACCTACTTTAAAGGGAGGAAGATACCAATACTAGCTGGACAACGAGATTTTGGAGGATTACAGTGGTAACCTCGAAAAGAACTAAATCAGGAATTCCAGGGCTTGATGAGGCCCTTCATGGAGGCTTCCCTGTTGGTAGCGTCATCCTAGTCAGTGGCGGACCTGGGACTGGCAAATCAATCCTAATGAACCAGTTCCTTGTTAAAGGGGCTCTAGAGATGAATGAGCCTGGGGTCCTTGTGTCGATGGAGGAGCCCTTGGAATCAACATACCAGAATATGAGCATGTTCGGTTGGGACCTAGAAGTACTACAGAAGCAGAAATCACTTGCATTGATTGATGCCTCACCGATGATTGAGCAGGATCGTGTTGTGATGAAGCCTGCTCATCCAGTTTTAGGTCGTGAGACATTCACAATGGAGTCTCTTCTATCCCTGATTCACAGGGAGATTCGTCGTGTAAAAGCAAAGCGGATAGCCATTGACTCTATCACAACGCTTACCTTGCAGCATGAGGATTTGTTCCGTATTCGACATGATCTGCTTCAGCTGGTGCGGTCTCTTCATAAAACTAAGGCCACTTGCTTGATTGCCGTTGAGAGTCCCGGAGATTCAATGATTGGTCGATTCGGAGTGGAAGGGTTTCTGGTGGATGGGGCCTTGATGATGAAACTAGTAAGCAAGGGCGAAGTTAGAATGCGTACAATAGAAATCGTCAAGATGCGAGGCACCAGCCATGTTATGAATCCCCTTTTACTTATCATCAGTGATAAGGGGATTGAGGTTTCTGACCTGCCTCCCATCAGCTAGCTTCATTGAATCTCTTGTTGAAACTGCATAAATTAGAGTTTTATCTCCCCCTAGAAATCTTTCTAAGTTAACTTTATGTAGAATGAAGTTGTCTTCTAATGTGTGAGAGCGGGGTCGTGAACACTTGAACTTACCTAGAGAAATCCCAGAGTTCTTGAATCGCCAACATGGCCAAACTCTTCTAATCAAGGGTAGAACAGGCACAGGCAAAACCACTTTTGCTCTTTCCCTTTTCGCAGAACTAATGAGAGCGTTCCCTGAACGGTTTCAAAAGAAGAATTTCCTCTACCTTTCTTCCCGAGTTGATACTCCAAGTCTAGAAACCCAATTTCCTTGGATCAAGGAGATACTTTCCTCTGAGAACATTGTCGACGCAATCCCCACTGCTGTGCATGATTCGGAATCATCAATTTTCTCCGATGAACTCACCTTCATCAGCGCCGTAAATGACAGGCTGCTATCCCTAGAACCTTGTGTTTGTGTAATTGACTCCTTTGATGCCATCGTAGAAGCTACCCAGTCTGATCCTCAGCGGCTCGTTGTGGCACTCAGTCACTTGAGTGCTCCGACAAAGGCAAAGATTGTCCTCATTCAAGAGGGCGACCACGATAGCCCCCTTGACCACATCGCAGATAGTATTATCGTTCTAACCAAGACAATGACTGAGGGTAAACTTTGGCGAAGCATTCGTATTGATAAACTTCGTGGAACCCGCATTCAGAAGGGAGTGCAAGGCTTTACCCTTTTTGACAATCGTTTCCAACTTCTTCCACATTATGATGCGGAACAAACACGTCGCCCCCCAGCCTTTGAGGTCATCCCTCATAGCGCTGGTAAGTTCTCGTCAGGTATAGAGAAGCTGGATGAAATCATCGGACATTTCCGGCGAGGAAGTACAATCTTCCTAGACATTGGCAGGGGAGTACAAAATGAGGTAACGAACACTCTTGTCTTGAACTTCATTGCTAACTTCGTACTTCAAGGAGGCGGCGTAGTCATGGTTCCCCCCAACAAGCTCAGTTTTCGTCGGCTAAAATCAGCCGCCCTTCGCTATGGTTTTGTTGATCAATTGAATACAAGACTCCGCCTTTTCGTGAGTGCAATATCAGAACTTAGTACATCAAGTAGTAGAGCTGAACTTGGTGAACCTTACTACAAACCAATTGCTTCCCGTGAAAGCAAGGACCTTGAAAATGCCTGGATTAGGGTTCCTGAAGAGCTTCGAAGCCAAGACTGTACCAATATATTGAATATCGTAGGTTTTGGCTGGCTACAATCACGTCTCGGTTTGAAGGACCTGCCTCAATGGGCTACTCGTATAGCAAACGACACTGCAAGAGAGAGTAACCTTAGCATAGTCATCGGCTATAGCAGCACCGCAGAAATCAACAAATACCTGGCAGACCTCTCCGAAGTGCATATTTCTTTATCAATAAAGGCTGGTGCGACAATTTTAAGGGCTATTAATCCCCCCACAGCTCAGTACTGCATCTTCCTTTCTGAAGATGGAGGTAAAACAAGCATTGGCTTCAGAGAAATCGTCTAAACAAGTCAAAGTACTCCTGGCAGATGATTCACGAATCTTCCTTCGCGCCGCTCAAATCCTACTAAGTGAACACTATCAAGTCGAAATTGCTTATGATGGACAAGAAGCACTCGATAAGATACAAGAAAACCCACCTGATGTTTTTATTGTCGACTTGGTCTTACCTAAGATTAGTGGTACCCAATTAATCCCCCAAGTCAAAGAGAAATTTCCTGACCTCATTATCATAGCCCTTACAGCAATCGACGATGACGAGACCGTCCGGGAGGTCCTGGCTCTTGGAGCCCACCACTACCTAATCAAAGGTGCACTCACTGGAGACGAAATCTATCAGACAGTTGAGCGTCTCCTCGCCTCTAAGTAACTATAACCTGTTCTACAGGTCTTCAACCTTACGACCAGTCTTACCCAAATACTCCTCAATCGCCTTATGGAGCCCGTCAGCAGCAAGATTACTACAATGCATCTTAATCGGCGGTAAGCCCTCAAGAGCTTCAGCGATATCTTTACGTGTAATCTTAAAGGCTTCTTTCAAGGTTTTACCTTTTGCTAGCTCTGTTAGCATACTGCTTGTGGCGATGGCTGCTGCGCAACCAAAGGTTTTGAAGCGGATGTCTTCGATGACATCATCCTTTACCTTGATATAGATCCAGATAAGGTCACCACAGGTTGGGTTTCCAACCTTACCAATGGCATCGGCATCAGACATCTCGCCCATATTTCGTGGGTTTTGGAAATGGTCAATGACTGTATCACTATACATCTTTTATTTTCATCTCCTAACTTGGTGGATAGAGGGGTGACATCTCTCGTAGACGCCCAATAATGGGAGGTAACACCTCGATGAACCAGTCAATATGGTTTTCGGTGTTATCCCGCCCAAGGGTTAATTGAAGCGCACCGTGAGCCTCTGCTTCGTCAACCCCCATTGATAAGAGAACATGAGAGGGTTCTAGGGTTCTAGAGGTGCAGGCTGAGCTTGTTGCAACAAGGAAGCCTTGGAAGCTTAAGTGGAGGGTGATAGCTTCACCCTCGATGAAACTGAACCTGATATTAGCGTTATTAGGTAGGCGGTCGGTTGGGTGGCCATTAAGATAGGTGTGTTCCATCTTGCCTATAATTCCGTTGATGAGGCGGTCTCGTAGCCCTGTGAGATGTCGGCTGTTGGCAGCGAGCTCGTCGGCTGCAATTTCAGCGGCGATTCCCATCCCGACAATTCCTGATACATTTTCTGAACCAGAGCGTAGCCCCATCTCTTGTCCCCCACCTAGAAGGATTGGCTGGATTGAAGTCCCTCGCCGGATTACTAGGGCACCCACACCCCTTGGACCATAGAGGTCGTTGGAGGAGAGGGTCATTAGAGAAGCTCCTACATCCGGGAGATTGATGGGAACTTGTCCAGTACTTGCCACTGCATCTAGGTGGAGAGGTATCTTCGCGTCCTGGGCAATATCTGATATTTCTTGGATTGGTTGGATTGTTCCTACTTCGTTGTTTGCATGCTGGATTGAGAGAAGAATCGTCTGATCGGTTATCGCTTCTTTTAGGGCTTCAAGCTTGAGGACACCGTGTTTGTCAACTGGTACCCTTGTTACTTCGAATCCCTGTTTTACTAGGAATTTGAGGGGATTGAGGATGCTTAGGTGCTCGACCTCGCTTGTGATGATGTGGTTGCCCTTGCGGCGGTTCCGATAGGCAAATCCGATTAGTGCGAGGTTGTTGGCTTCTGTTGCACCACTTGTGAAGACGATCTTGTCTTTAAGGTCCGCGCCTAAGAGTTTTACGATTTGCATTCTTGCATTGGCTACTGCTTTGGCTGCTTGCCGCCCTGCGAAGTGAACTGAGGAAGGATTTCCGTAAAACTCTTGAAAATAGGGCAGCATTCCCTTGAGAACCCGTTTATCCACTGGGTTGCCTGCAGCATGGTTCAGGTTGACTCTTTTTACCATTATTTCAGCACCTTCTCGGAATCCTTTGATCATTCTTAGAAGACCAGTAAACCATCAGACTTCAGCGCTAGGTCGTTAAGCGTTGCTGCTCCAACAACCTTTGCGCCTTCAATGTAGCCGCCTCTATCTAGACCGAGAAGCTGGGTGCTTTGGTCACACACCATCAACTTTACCCCCGCTTCAATGGCTTGGTCTATTACCTCTTTTAGGGGAGGATAGTTGCCTATCTTGATTTTCTCCGCTTCTCCCTTCTTCACTACTTTTACTCCATGAATCATGAAGTATATAGTGGCATCTATATCCATCATCTTCGCTGTGGTTGCGAGTATGAAGGGGGCGTAGAGGCGTTCTGGTGTTTCGGGTCCAGCGGTCAGAAGATATACTAGGTTCTTGGTCATTTTCGTTTCACCTTTCGGTCTTTTGGATTAGGAAGCGAATGAATTCGTCGGACTTTTCGATTACTAGAATCTTGTTTCCAGTTCTTTCTGCCCAGCGAGTTATGTCCTCCTCGGAAGCAGGGTCGTCGGCTAAGAGTTCGATTATCTCATCGGGTTTGGCTTCAAGGATAGCTTGCCGGGTCTTGTAGACTGGAATCGGGCAAAACATGCCCCGTGTGTCAATTGTACAACAAGGTTTTTGGTCTGTGCTACTGGAGGGTTCTTGTTTCATTTTTGGTACGCCTCCCAAAACTTAACAATTGTTAAGTTCTGTGGATGATTTGTATTACAGCTATTTAAGAAAAACGCTTCTGCTAATAAAAGTCACTGAAGGCAACCAGTTAGAGCATTACCTAGAAGAGAGTAAAAGACTAAAAGGCTGTAATGTAATAATGTTACATAATGGGGGATTCATCTTGCCTTCAGAGACTAGACCAAAACGGAAAGTTACGAAGCGAACACCAGCAGATACTGAAACACATGAAGAGATGCAGAGAGGCCTTGATCCCGAGGTTCTGCAGGAGCTCAAACAACTCTTTATTAGTGGATCTTTGCCCACGGCAAAGCGCCGTGACTCCATCGTCATGACCCGAGTGTTTGACAGTGACCTTCGTATCGTAGATGCGCTAATATCATTAGATATCTTCAAGAGCCGCAGTGAAGCTGTAGCCTTCTTGGTTCATGAGGGAATCCTAGCTAAACGAGAACTAGTAGACACCATTCTCCCCGCAATCGATCAGATTGAAGAGATTAAACAGAGAGCTCGCAGAGAAGCCGTCAAAGCGCTCCACAAGTCAACACGAGAAAAAGAGTAGACCTTTGGTCATTTTCAATAAACCCATTTTTCTGGTTACACTAGCCTTATTAATACCTTCTAACTGAAAGGGAATTACATCAGAATTCATAGCTAGTGTTGTGATTGTATTGTCATCAGAATTCTACTTAACTGAAAAGGAACTTAAGTTTCAGGCGGATGCTAGAGGCTTTGTTGAACGCACACTCGCACCCTTTGCTGAGAAAATCGAGCGAGGCGAGACAGAGGCCTGGGATGTCATCCGCAAGTTCGGGAAAGCTGGTTATCTAGGATCCCGTTATCCACCCGAATTTGGAGGTACAGGATTAGGACTGGTCCACGAAGTGTTGGTTACCGAAGAGATTTGTGCTGTTTCTGCTGGATTTGATATGGCCAGAGTAGCCTCCTGTATTCTCTTTGCTCATCCGACTTTCGAGTTTGGTACAAAGGCTCAAAAGGAGAAGTATCTGAAACCAGTGGCTCAGGGTGAAAAGATTGGAGCCCTTTGTATTACTGAACCAAATGTTGGTAGCGATGTTGCTGGAACCGAAACCCGTGCCGTGAAACAGGGTGACAAATTCATCATAAACGGTGAAAAACGCTTCATCACAAACGGACCAATTGCAGACTTTCTGCTGGTCTACGCAGTCACAGACCCATCAGTGAAAGCCAAGCAGGGAATGACCGCCTTTATCATCGAGTCAAAATGGAAGGGATATGAGGTCATCGAAGAGTACGAACTACTTGGTATGCACGGTGCCCATGTTGGTCATATGGGCTTCCGTGACGTTGAGGTCCCAGCCGAGAACGTGTTGGGCACCGTCAACGACGGCTTCAAAGTAGTCATGGCAGGGCTAAACGCAGAAAGAACAATCCTTGCCGCAGAAATGAATGGAGTCGCCCGAGCCGCCATGGAGGAAGCAATTCGCTATAGTGATGAGCGGATGCAGTTCCGACGAAAAATAAGAGAATTTGAAGGAATAAGCTTCAAGATAGCCGATATGGCTGTCAAACTAGAAGCTGCAAGGTTGCTCACCATGAAGGCTGCACGCCTCATTGAGGCAGGTCTACCATCAACTAAAGCTGCTGCTATTGCAAAGCTCTATGCCTGCGATACTGCAATAGAGACAGCAACAAATGCGCTCCAAGTACTGGGCGGAATCGGCTACACCAAGAAACGACCGGTGGAACGTTACCTTAGAGACGCACGTCTCATGAGCATTGGTGGAGGAACCGCAGAGATACTTCGATATCTGATTCAGAGAGAAGTGTACAAAGAACAAGGGTTCTAACCAGCAAGTTATTATATTGTTGAGTAGCGCATGGGTCCTCCTCGAAGGGGAATACCATGACATCAGTTTTTGAGCGAACAGGATACTTGAAGCGAATACGCTTGTTCAGTCCTAACGCCCAGAAACTTATCCTTAGCAATGTTATCGGCTCCTTTGGTTGGGGAGTTAACCAAGCAATCTTCAACATCTATCTCCTGTCGCTAGGCTATTCGAATACTTTCCTTGGAGGTATCATGGGACTTGGTGCCTTTTCGATGGCGATATGCTCGCTACTCGTTGGACCTTACGTTACTCGTGTCGGTACGAAAAATGCCTTGATCCTTGGGAGCCTCATGCATCTTACCATCTCTATACCAAGAGTGTTGACGCCCTTTCCTGAGATGTTCATCGTTGGTGCTGCTCTTAGCGGGATTAGTAGTGCAATGGGAAATGTAGCCTTTGCCCCCTTCATTGCAAAGCATAGCACATCCTTTGAGCGAACACACCTCTTTGGCACGAATCAATCACTTGCTATCCTCAGTAACTTTGCTGGTTCAACTCTTGCAGGTTTTCTTCCCAGCTGGGCCTCCCTTGTCTTCCTGTTGCCTATTGACAGTGCTCCTTCCTTCCAGCTTGCCCTTATCGGCTGGGTTGTACCCATAATCCTAAACATAATCCCCATTTTGACGATTCGTGAATTCGAAGACGAGACAACCATAGAGAAGATGGAGAAAGACTCCTCTCCCAGAAGTTCCGCTCCTGAGCCAAAGGGGAGAAAGGAACTATTCCTCCTATTTGCCATACCCACAGCCCTAATTGGTCTAGGTGCAGGTTTTGTTGTGCCCTTTCTTTCTGTGTTTTTCTGGGACTTCTATAATTTGCCAACACCTCTTGTCGGATTCATCCAGGGGATGGGCTCGCTTACTGTTGCCACTGGTGCTTTCATATCTCCTGGGCTTTCAACTCGTCTTGGGAAGGTGCGGACAGTCGTACTCTGCCAAGCCCTTTCTCTCCCGTTCCTCTTCCTCATTGCTGTCTTAGTCAACCCAGTTATTGCTATTCTTTGCTTCCTTGCTCGCGGAGCACTCATGAACATGACTGGACCTGTTGATAACTCTTTCAAAATGGAAATGGTCCCCAATCGCTGGCGTGCCTACTTGACGTCTGTGTCCTCGTTCGCCTGGAGCTTTCCCTGGGCATTCTCAACGCAGGTTACTGGTCCTTTGTTTGACGCGGACCTCTACCTGTTACCCTTCTGGTATACGCTCATCTGCTATAGTACCTCCACGGTTCTCTATTGGATGTTCTTCCGAAAGTCCGAGAAACGCTTAACCAAGGAGCTAGCCGCTGCAAAATAACTCGGGTTGATCAGGACCGTTTAGGTCGCCAAGCATACACGTGATCAGCGTCTAGCCATTTCACAGAGTAGCCATAGTATCGTAATTGCGCTTCTGCCCTAGCCTTCCATTCAGGATGCGTGTCTAGTTCGTGAACCTCTATGAGCCAGCGCTTGATCTTGTGCATAACTGGTTCGGCACCTTCCAGTATGAGCCATTCACCGCCTTCGGTATCTACCTTAATCAAATCCGCTTCTCGATCCTCCAGTAGGGTGGAGAGGGTCAATATTTTGACTTGGATTCTCCTAGTGAGTCCTCGGTTTGAAAGTTCGATCAGTGAGCTCCATCCCGAGATAGGGGATACGTGAAAGATAGCAACCCCGTCGTGGTTTGATATTGCGCATTCAAGAACTTGGATATTCCCAAGACCAGCTCGTACCGTGTTGAAGCGGAGATACTGCACCATCTTGGGATGGGGTTCAACCGCTATGATGTGGGTATATTGTTCGTTGAGAAGTATGGAATACCGTCCAGACTGGGCACCTACGTCAATGAAGAGGCCGCCCGATGTTTGTAAGACTGTCTGTGAGACTTCTGGTTCAGATAGATAGGGATTGCGGTAAAGCATGTTCTGAATACGCGCAGGGACAAGGGGCATGTAGAGTCTTTGGCAAATCGGATGAAGGAAGTCCTGCCAAGACTTGGTTTTCTTGAAGTGGGTCTTGACGACGAAGAGGAGGCCGAGAAGGCCTGAAAATAGGAATAAGAGGAGGTTATGGTTTAGGATGCGAAATCCTGAGAGAATTTGTGCAATTCGTCGGATAGGCATTGATAGACCCCCTTGTCACTTCTCATTCGGGCTATAATAAGCCGCTGTTCTAAAGTGTAGGATAATATGCAATGAAAGACAGGAACTACATAGTGAAAGGTATGAAGCGAGAACTTGTTGAGACCCTCATCAAGGTGTTCCTCGTCTTTATTCTTATTCTAATCCCCATCAACATTGTTCAAGGATTCTGTGCAGAATGGATTCATGAACTGCTTTCCCCATTTGAGAATAGTTATCCTTACATCAGTAGTGGTTTTGAACCTCCCCCCTTGACTGCAGCGTTCTTTACCGCGTCTGGCGTTATGTTCAGACTTAGATTCTACTTCAGCTGTTATATCGCGATTGGAGCAATACTAGGGGCGCTGACAGGAAGATTTATCGTATTAGTTCGAGAACTGACAACGCGTTCACAATCTAGGTGGCCCGTGGTTACAATCTTTTTTGTAAGTATATTTGCGGGAGTTGGGTTTAGTACCACTATTGTAATCCTTCAATACCGTCTACAGCTACTGACCCTGATTAATGGATATAGTGGGTTTCTAGGGATATTTCTTCCAATTGCTAGCTTCGAGTATATTTACCCTCTCGCCGTTATATTTGCCCTCTCCATTGCGTTTTTCCACGGGTCTCCATCTTCTTTTCGAAGAGTACTCGCTCAGCAAAGAGGGTCTAGGTATTTTTGGTATCGAAAAACATAGGAATCCGTTTCTTTCTGGTCTGGTTACTACCTGACATAAATAGATGGAACACCTTCCTAGCAACCGAGGTAGACACCGTGGTTATTTCACAAGACATCTTTGAGATA
>JAEOTB010000104.1 GCA_016840065.1 Candidatus Hermodarchaeota archaeon
TGGGCATCGACTACTCCCTGGGCGCCCGCGTCTATGGGCATAAGATGCTGGACCACATGCTCAGCCAGGGATTCCCCCTGCCCTTCCAGATGCTCCCCCGAGACCTCCCTGCCCTAGTGCAGGTCTCCTCGAATCTAGCTGGGCTCTTGGGGATGACGATCCGGGGTGAAGCCTTCACCGAGACCAGCTTCACTTTCCACGTGGAGAATTGCGTGTTTAGTGAGCAGTCCGGCTACACCATGTCCACCATGAAGTTGGAGAAGCCCTTCTGCCTCATGTTCGGCCTCTACGCTGCCCTCATCGAACGGGTCACCGAACGGGTCGCCTCCGTCATTGAGGTCGATTACAGTCCCAAAGCGTGCACCCTCCAGCTAGAAGTCTCTTAAACCAAGCAGTCTCCATCGAAGGTGATAATGTGCGTCCTCCAGAATGCTGTATCTGTGACCGTGAGTTCAATCCACAAGAAGAGGGAGGCCTCATCTACTTCAAGAGGCGCCCCTCGGATGAAGCGTGGGACCGGGACATGAAAGAGAAGGGCTACGTGGGGCATCCGCCCTATGCCGAATGGTTCTGCAAGGACCACTACGACATCGCCCACGACCTGAAGCATCTGCCCATCGATGAAGCACTTCAGCTCATTAAGGATACAGAATAATATCTGTTTTCTTCCATCGTTAAGTATTTAGGCTGCCTGGTAGATATTGGCTCCGGAATCCCTTGGGAGTGGATAGCTCGTCAGAGCATGTTGTCTGACCAATCCTTCGTTTGGGATTCGCTGAAAGGTGTTGGAATGACTGGGGAGTCATTGAAGTCAGGCGTGGATATCGACGCGATTGCACAGCAGGTTATTGAAGACGCACGTCAATCCGCTGTAGTGATAGGGCGTTTCTCACCCTTCTTTCACGTTCCCCGCGAGTCTAGTTTAGAGGAACGTACTGCGCCGGAAGAGGATTTAGACGTCGAGTATATCAATCGGATAAAGGACATCCCTTTCCAACCTGAAGGCGATCCGGAACATATTGTTGTGGGGATAGATGGGAGTCAACGCTATTGTGGTGCCATTGCAGACGGGGAAGGTATTATTGGGGCTGTAAGAGCTGCTATTACTGCAACGAGTAAAACTGCTGAACACAGATTTCAGATAGAATCAAGTCACTGCATCAGTCTGGGCCCATATCTGCTCCCTTTCCTCTACAGAAATAACCAATACCTAGAACTCTATAACACTTTGTTAACTGGCCTTTTTAGTGGATATGGCGTAAACCCTATCTCCACAATTTCGACAAGCCATCTGATCGACCGAACTCGTAACCTAATTGAAAAGTTTGCTCAGATCAAAGCCATTCAGCGAATCCGAAACGCCATCATCGTATTTGACGGAGCAACTACCCTGCAGACGGTTGATACTCCCAAGGCAATATGGGATGCCATCTTGGAGGCAGCAGAAAGAAACAACAACACGATTGTTGGAGTAAGCAAAAACTCATCCCTCAGAGTTGGCGATAAGTTCCTATTAGACACTATCCCTCCCTTCCCTTCAGGGCGTCGACTGAAAGACTGCCATGAAGGACTTACATCAAGTATGCAGCAGCGGATTGCGGGTCGGGTTTTTGCAGCCCGGTTCACCGAGTTTGGTCGAGTATTCCGTTTCGACACAATTCCACCAACAAACAGGAATCTAGCAGAAACCCATTATGAGGTTGCTCGCAGCTTCTTGACCAACGATTTGTTTTCAAGGTCAAGCGGATACCCCAATAGTGTTGCACTAGCTGATATGCAGTGCAACCTTCTAGGAAGTGGTACCGAGAGAATGCTTAGAGCAAGGGCGATGCAAGACTTTGGTGTAAAAATGGAATCAAGGGTATCAATAATGAAGAACTTACGGCGGTTCAGCTCATACGTTGTACACCGGAGGAGATTCTAACAACAGAAAATGAAGAGGTATACAAGATATGCGTTTTGCAAACAAGATGTACGGAAACATGCTTCTCGTGTTCTCACCATATGTTGAAAAAGTAGAGATGGGTGACATCTTCGAAATCGTGGATGAAGGCGCTCACAAGGGAAGGGGCCTAATTGTGCAGGTGCTTGACTTCTTATTACCTGAATCCGCAGATGTATCCTCCTTCGAGTTTATTGATTGGGAGCTGCGAGAGACTATTTCCAAGGCAGCAGAAGCGGAAAGGGATTTGCCCATCGTTGAGGATCTGGCAAGAAGTTTCCAAGTGGCTGTTGCTCAAGTTATCGCTGAGCGAGAAGCGCGTGGTGGAAAGGTTTCAGAGTGGAAGCGGTGGTTACCGACACCGGGTTCTCTCGTTAATCCACTCAGTGCCGACGAGTTCAAAGAGATTCTCGAGAACCTGATTCGTCGCTCACCCAAAGACATGAAGCTTCCCATCGGCTGTGAGCTAGCCTCCAAGCTTGATTTAGAAATATCGGTCGATGACTACTTCAAAGGCCATCTCGCCATCTTCGGGATGACCAGATCAGGGAAGTCTTCCTTCGCGGTGAACCTGATTGCCAGCGCCGTTGAGCTTGATCCACCGGGGCGGTTTATCCTCTTTGACATCCGTGAAGAATATGCACCAGTTTTGAAGAAGAAATACAAGGACTTGGTACTAATCCGGAAAGCCACGGAATATTTTGACTCGCGTCTGTTTTCAAAGGAGCGAATCGCAAAATATCTCGGAATCGGTGAGACTAAAACCGGTATGGCCGTCGCTGAAGAGGTTCACTTACGAATCCAGGAAGGTACACTCGTTAATTCTGGGGGCAATGTCGTTTTTGATGCCATCCGTGACGCAGTAAGTGGGTTAAGCAGGATCGGTTCTGCCGCCGCAAAACTTGTTGAACGCGCTGACCTCCAAGGTAAAGTAGCAACTCTTGCAAAGTATAGTCAGGGCTCTGAGGATATCATCGAAGATGTTCGCCGAAACCCGATTATAGTAATCACCCACCCTGAGCGGGATATCACAGATTTACAACGAAGTGCAGCAATTGTACTAGAGTCGATTCTTGAACATGCTTTTCAAACAAAGGGGAATGAGTTTGCCTGTCAACTGGTATTTGAAGAAGCCCATTATTATGTTCCGGAAACTAACACCCCACGTTTTGGTGACCCTTCAGGTACCGAGGTCCGCTCAAAACTTATCGAAGCCCTTAGTCAAGCAGGCGGCTACAACGTCGGTGTCACCCTAATCTGTCAACGTCCTGCTTATGTCTCGAAAAGCGCGCTCAGTCAGTGCAACACTCTCATCAACTTCCGCGTCAAGACCCAGGGTGACAAGGATCAGCTGGCTAGTGCTAGCGAGCATATGACACCAACACTTCTGGGCACAATTTCTGGTCTTCCCAATCACCAATTCGTCCTTACTGGTCTAGCCAGCCCCGCTCACTTCCCTCTAATAGTCGTCAACGACCCTAAAATTTTCACAGCCAAAGCTGGCAAAACAGCTAGCGAGGTTCTCACCAAAATGGCAACCGAAACAACTCCAGGAACCGACTCGGTCCTAGCCGGGAAGATCAAGACAAAACGAGAAAAAAGTAAGAGACGATAACCCTTGAAAGACCGAATAGCCATGCCCACCACCTCCTGAAGGGGTAACGGGGGTTACCACATGTCCAAATCGTTGTCGAGCCGGAAGATACCCTTTCTATTGGTGCTACTCAGTATTTTGTGCTTGATTGGTTTCATACTCGGCAGCATCCTTACAGTCATGGTCTACACCGACATAGCGGCAGTACCTAACGTTGATATTAGAAAGGATCTCATACTTGACCTAGGGGGAGTGATGATCCTTCCCCAAATGGCCAGCATCGGTTGTACCGTTGCCGCTTCACAAGCGCTGCTCTTCCATCGAAGGATTCGAAGGGGGAAATACCGTTGGCGCTTTTCGGGGGTCATCATGGCCTGCACCTACATCACCACAGCAGGTCTCTTTACGGCATATCAATTGATAATCGTAAACGATTGGTGGTCATCTAGTATCATGGCATATTACGGGAGCATAGCAGCTAGTGTGGTCGGAGCGTTCGTCCTCATCATACTATTCATTGTATTAGCCAGATTCCGAGAACCCGATCCCTCTACCAGATCTACCAGACCGCTTTACGTGATGTGGGGAATAACAGCCACTGGAAGACTCGCTAGTAAACAAATGCAAGAAACGATTAGTGATGGCAGCGAAGCTGAGTGTATAGTCTGTAAGAACCCAATAGAAAAGGGAGAGACGATTATTACCTGCCCCAACTGTGATGGGAGTGCACACAGAACCCATATGGAGGATTGGCTCCTGAAGAACGAGACTTGTCCTTTGTGTAAGCACAAGCTACGGTGAGATACTACCAAGATGCTGGTGAGAAAAAAAATTGCGCATAAGAGCATTCCTAGAAGGAGGGCTATTGGGATTAGTCTGCGCGGGTTCCCTAACGTTACTAATATTCATGCTTGGCCTTGCTAGCAATGAGGGTCCTATATCGTTATGGTCAATTCAATTCTCGTTTTTTATCATGTTTGTTGTTCTCTTTATCCCCTGCTTTTTTGGGCTTGGTTTCGAGTTTGCTTTGGAGCGTGATAGGCAAGGATCTCCATATCTTACCGGTGGCAACCGTACCAGTGCTGGTGCTCTACTCTTCGGAATCGGTCTAACCGTTACCATTCTAGACTGGCTCTATCTGATACCGATTCAAATTTCATTCATAGAGGTTTACTCGCACGAGATACCGATTTTGTATCAAAATACTGCCATCCTCAATGTTGCTGTGATTACCAGTATCTTTGTAATAGCGCTGATATTAATGGGACCAAGGCTTTTCGACAGGTCTCAGCCAATCCGTCAGAGTCAACTTCCCCGCCCGTCATTGCGCGCACGTCTTCGCGGCTTTTTCAGTAGGATTGTCCAAGCTTTTCGCGGTCTTTTCGGTAGGATCGTCCAGACCTTCAGATCTCAAAAGTCGCACAGACCTTCAAGCAAACCTGCTAGAGGATATCCGATTCCCCGAACCCTAAGAAGAAGCAAGCAGAAACCCTACAGTGATGGGGATGCACCACGGTGTATCATCTGCAATCACCTGATTGCACCTGGAGAGCTTATCCTGATATGCAAACAATGCAACACTAGAGCACACAGGAGCCATATGGAGGATTGGCTCCAGAAGAATGACACCTGTCCTTTGTGCAAGCACAAACTACGTTGAAATCTATCTCGGTTTGCCTGTATATCTATCCTTAAAGGCAGAAGGAACACAATGAGTAGTAGGTGAATGTTTTGCCTACA
>JAEOTB010000018.1 GCA_016840065.1 Candidatus Hermodarchaeota archaeon
ACCGCATAAAGCGGCATATGGCAGAGGTAATAACGCGACGTAATGGAATAAGAGGGTCATTAAGACTCCTGTGATAAGTCCACCAATCAAGGAAAGCCGTAAAAGCCGGGTCAGTAGTTGCCGGAACGGTACCATAGTACACGCCTTCTCAGCGGGCATACAACGATTGAAGCTATAGCCTCCTTCAAAGACAATAAGGGCTACAGCTAACCCTACAACTGCTTGCAATAGGCTGCCATCCATCATCAAAACCATCTCCTGCGTGATGATGGAAAGTCCAATAGGACCGATCAATAGTCCTGCAACTAAATAGAAGATGAGTCTAGGAAGATGGGTCAACTGGGATAAAATGCCGCTAAGGAAAGCAACAATGACCACTAGTGCAGCAAAGGCGACGACACCCACAACGAAATCTACAGCCATCACTGAAACCTCGTTAACAGGAAGGGTTGAGCTGTTATACTTTTATTCTTTAGGCTACAATCGAGGTGGAAAAAGAAGAAAAAAGGGTGAGGGGAGTCTATGTTACCTCCCCGAAGTTTGAAGAAAACGCTGAGTGTTAAGGCTTTACTAACTCATCACGCTACACTGTAGCAGTGTCTACGCGCCATTCTCCTCCCGAGTCTTTATCGCGGCGGATGTGTATAGGGAGCGGAGATCCGCTCTCATTTCCGTCACGATTCACTCGTTGGAACCAAATTTTCCAGTACTCCTCGTTAATCTCCTGGTCCTTAGTGGGGAGATACACGTATGTGTAACCAAACTTGACCTGCATACGCTGTGCTGCGCGCCAATATAGGTCAGGACTAGACCCATACTGGTCTGCCCGTCCTTGATGCCATTTACTGAAGGTCTTTAGCCACGCGTCACGGTCTTGTTTCTCAATCAGCTTGTAGAACAGCTGAGCGATTTCTTGTGGGCTCATGCCCGGTTTAACAGTCGTCTTCAACGCCTCCAAAAATTGGATAATTTTTCTAACTCTTTTCAACTAGGGTTTTTAGTTCTTTGGGGCTCCAAAGCAAATGAAGAATCTAAATCGGAGGACCATTGCTAGATTGTCGCTACGTCAACTCTCCATTCGCCGCCAGATTCCTCATCACGCATAATCCTGATGGGCAGCGGCATGCCAGTCTCTGTTCCATCAGCTTTAATCCGCTGGAACCAGAACCGACAGCTATCCTCGCTTCTCTCGTCCCTCTCTGGAAGGTAACGGTAGGTACACTTGATTTTCGAATATGCCCGCCAATATAGGTCGGGTGATGATCCGTAGCTTTTAGCAGTGCGCTGATGGTAGGCAGTGAAGGTGGCTAGCCACTCTTCCTTGTTACCTTCTGCCATATGCTTGTAGAATAGTTGGGCTATTTCTTCGGGGGGTAATCCGGTTTTCATTCAAAGACACCTCAACTAGATAGTGGCGACATCAACACGCCATTCTCCGCCTGAGTCTGTGTCGCGGATGACGGTGATGGGTAGTGGCATTCCTGTTTCTTTTCCATCGGATTTGATTCGCTGGAACCAGAACTTGCATCGGGTGTCGCCGATTTCATCTCTCCCGGAGATGTACTTGTAGGTGTACTTGGCTCTCTGATAAGCTCTCCAGTAAAAATCTGGGGATGAACCGTATCGGTCTGCTACGCTCTGGTGGTGAGCTGTGAAGCATTTGAGCCATTCTTCTTTGTTCTCTTCTGATAGGAGCTTGTAGAAGAGTTCTGCAATTTCTTGAGGAGAAATTCCTGACTTTACTATTTTTATCGCCTCAAAACTAGGGGGGAATTCAGTTAGAAACCTCAAAAATAGAGGCTAAAAGCTTTTTCTTTTACTAGTCGAGGCTTGTTTCGAGGGATTTGAGGAAGAGTTCGGGGTCTAGGCGTCCTGCCGTGTGGAATTGGCCAGTGCGGAGATCGGATATTGATATCATTGCGGGAGCGAAGAGGCCAGGGTCTATCTTGTAGAAGTCACCTTTTGCCTCCTTGAATATCTGGCGGAAAGGTTTGCCATAGGATGAGGAGGTGGAAGAGGGTACTTTCTCTATGAGTGAAGCTATATCGTCTCCCTCAGTAGATTGAATGTAGAAGAAGGTTTGTCCCATCATCAGGATGGCGTCGTTTGTCAGTCCCATTGCTCGGTTGTCTTTGCGTGCGATGGGCACAATAGGAGTGATGCCTGTTCCGCTAAGGATTTTGTGAGGGTCGAACTTGAGGTTTTCGAGTTTGTGGATGGGTGTTTCTACGATGCGGGCGGCAATCTGGACTGATCCGACGATGCTGGCGGTTGGAGCGACTATAAGGTGTAGGTGCTCGGGTGTCACTCCACATTTTTCGGCGATGTGTTCACAGACTGCTGAACCAGGAATTGTTCTAGTTTCTAGCAGTAGTACCGCTTCATTGTGTGTATCCTTGTAGTGGAGGTGGTCGAAGAGTTTCTTTTCAACACGGGCAAGGGCACGTGCTGGACCTGACCCCAAAGCGAAAAAGTCATCAACTTTGATGCTCCATCCTGCAACTTGTGCGCCAAGGCAGGCAAGGGCAGGATCATCGGTCCTGACTCGGGCGGCGGGAAAGAAATGTTCACCAACAGCCGTAGTACCAATATCTACTGTACCGAGTCCTCCCATGCAAACTTCTGAGACGAGTCTTCCAGCCTCAAGACTCCCAGGAGCCTCAATGCCGCAGTCGATGATTGTAGTCTTGCTTTTATCGCGATGAATTTTCACACGCAACGCATCGCTGTTCTTAACGAGCTGCTTTACAGCACCCATAGCTAATTTGTTCAGGCTACGCTTTTCTGTCATTATTCTATCCACCAAGACTTGTGTTATTCTCACTCAGGAAGAGGAGTTCACCTTGACCGCCAGCCGCAAAGTCACCAGTGAACCGGCGGTAGGGCCCCTCGCGCTCTTTTTCTGTGAATTTAATACCAGGGATTTCACCTTCAATAGCATCAAAGAGGAGGCGGAGGAAGAGCATCGACCTGTATTCACCATTGTATACATGTGTAGGCAACAATTCGGTCGCTTGACCAATTGCGATGATGCTGCCCTTGTAGCGCATTGAGGCGCCTGCTCGATCTCCGAGTTTACCCCTTACAAAAATCGTACCTGCTAGCATTCGCGTTCCAGTGAAGGCGCCAGTGTCGCCTTCAGCCACGATGACGCCGCGGCGCATCCCCATTCCTAACTCGTGACCTGTGTTCCCTTTGATGTGGAGGCTACCCCCCTTCATTCCATACTTACTTCCCAGATAAGCAGAGGCGGCTTTATCGCCAACATTTCCCTCTACTAGGATTCTGCCGCCAGACATCTCGGCACCTACCCAATGATCTGCGTTGCCTTGGATATGAATGAACCCGCCTTTCATTTGGGTGCCGCAGTGCATCCCCACATCGCCGTGAATGATGATTTTTCCTCTTTCCATACCTTTACCCAGATGACGAACAGTCGGAATCGGACCGTGGATATCAAGAGTTGGACCGCCCATGTCTAGTCCCGCGGAGAAACCTGCTCTAAAGAGTTTACCAAGTTGAACTTGCTTGTTCCCGTGCCAGAGTTTGATTTTCCTGATTTTCTCTATTGATTTTCCAACAATGATATCAGGTGTCAGAACACTTGCATTAATAGGGATGTGGTCATCAGGGTCAATTTCTGAATGGAAGACAACTTTTGTACCGGATCGTTTTGGCATGGCTTTTTCACCATTTGATGTGGTCTAGCTCTTATAGGGGAAGCTACTATAACTAGGCTTAAACTGACCTAAACGGTTTAGGGTTGTACGGTAAGCTGTATAAAAAATTGGCGAGTAAACCAATGCTGCGCTCTTAGGGGCGATAACAGAAACTAGATGGAGAGAATAGCTTGAACCCTGGCTATGTGAAGCTAGACCTGTTCTGTAGGGGTCTACGCATCGATAAAAGCTGCGAATTAGAAAAAGACGGCACGCCCATACTCCGTACGCGGGGTGGTTTGGGGAGTGGTCTTGAGATGATTCTCCCCGAAGATGTTCACGTCAATGCCCCGGTCGTGGAACATTTCTGCCTGAAATCTCCATATGCTTTACACAAAGAAAATGGAAGGTACGTGTTACGGAAAGCCGGGGATTTTGTTTTCGAGGTGACCTTACCAAAGGAGCCCAAATTCTATTCACAAAAAGCGAGTTCTGGGAAACAGATGTCTAGGATTGGGGTGATGCAGGGCACGTACCTGGCTATTTATCCTACAAAGGTGTGCGGGTTCTGGACCATGAAGCCCAGACAGAACTGCAGGTTCTGTTCTGTAGGACTAACCTTAGGAGAGACAGAAGAGCTTGAAAAGACCGTAGAAGAAGTAGTCGAAACAGTCCAAGCTGCACGAAAAGAAGTAGGCATCACATTTGTACATTTCAATACCGGATTCTACGAGGGCACATCACTGGATGAACTTGAACCTTACATAAGGGCAGTAAAGGAAAGAACAGGGCTGCTAATAGGCGTGCAATGCCCTCCCTCCAAGAGTCTGGAAAAGTATGATAGACTAAAAGAACTGGGTGTCAATCATGTCTCGTTCTGCCTAGAGATATTTGACCCTAGAAGATTCAAGGAGGTATGCCCTGGAAAACATCAATACCTAGGGCAGAAAGCATACATGGATGCTATGGAGTATTGTGTGGATCTATTCGGAAAGGGAAAAGTTTCTGGTGAGATAATCGCGGGATTAGAAAGAACAGAAAGTACGATTGAAGCCATAGAGCACTTTGCTTCCAAAGGAATCGTGAGTAATGTGTGCGTGTTTCGACCCTGTGTTGGAACAGATTTGGAAAAGGAGAACCCGCCTAGAACCGATGACATGGTTCCCATCTTTATGAGGGTCTACGAAGTATGTCTGGAAAACAACATTCCTATAGGCATTGCACCAAACATACTCGTTAGCATCATCATGCTCCCAGATGAAGGCAAATACCTAACTGAAAGGAGATACCTATGGAAGAGGGTGCGTCTAGGAATATTGAAGGCTCTTTTCAGGACATATTTCAAACTGAAATTATTGAGGGTTTAGGATGAAGAATTACCTTCTATTACTCAGACCCTTTACGTTAATAGCGCCATTCATCGCCTTCCTTACAGCAGCGATAATAGCTATGAACGTGGAGCCCATTGTCGGTTTCACATCATTAGTTCTTATCGGGGCCTTAGCCTCAATGCTCGCCAATGGTGCCTCCAACGCAATAAATCAGGTTTTCGATATTGATGTAGATAGAATTAACAAACCCGAGCGACCCCTTCCCTCAGGAAGGTTAACCCGAAAACAAGCAGGAATCTTTGGTGGAGCCATCTACGCTGCCTCGGTAATCCTTTCCTATCTAGTAAATCAGGTTTTCTTCGTAATCATGTTGATTACTGTGGTAATCACTTTCTTCTATTCAGCTCCGCCCCTTAGACTCAAGAATCATACAATGCTCTCTAACCTGTCTATAGCCTTGGTCAGGGGTTGCTTATTATTCGTCGCGGGCTGGGTAACCATCAAACCTGTTGAGTTTCCACTGCCGTGGTTCATAGGAGGTTTATTTGGATTCTATCTTCTGGGAGCAGCCACTACAAAGGATTTCAGTGATATCAAAGGAGATCGGGTCTTCCGGGTTATGACATTACCTGTAAGATTTGGTCCAAAGAGGGCAGCACAAATCATCTCCCCATTCTTCGTTTTACCGTTCCTTCTAATCCCAGTCGGTGTATCTTTCACCATACTTTCTGTAACAGCTCTACCACTTACGATGTTAGCTGTCTACGGACTATACATTGTATACCTGCTTCTAAGAAAACCAGATGAGCTAACATTGGAAGGAAATCACATCTCTTGGAAGCACATGTACCTTCTGTTTGTGATTACGTACCTGGGCTTTGCTTTGGCATATGTGATTTGATGCAAACTTTATTATCTCACTTTAGTTCAACAAGTGCGGGGTTCGCAACATGGAACTAAATGGAGTAGAAGTAGAAGATACCTATGCCGAAGCCTTTGACATGCAAGTCGCTCGGATTCTGTTTACCGCTGTTTCCCAAGAGTGGGCTAAAACTGCCGCGTTAAGCACCGCTGGCTTCGCAACCTCTGTAATTGAATGCAAAATTGAAGCAGGGATAGATCGCATTATCCCGGCCTCCGAAACGCCCGATGGACGACCCGGAATCACTCTCCTTTTTGCTGCCCTCAAGACAAAGAATCTTGTGAAACAGCTCAGGAAACGTACAGGTCAATGCATTCTGACCTGTCCAACAACAGCTGTCTTTAACGCTCTAGAGGATGCAACAGAATGGACTGATGTCGGTGACCAGCTCAGATACTTCGGGGATGGGTTTGAAGATCGGAAACGTGTTGGCGAGAAGTTTCTCATGTGGCGCATCCCTGTAATTGAAGGCGAGTTCATAATTGATGAGAAATTCGGCATCGCCAAGGGTGTCGGCGGCGGGAACTTGATTTTAATGGGCAAGTCGCCTGAACAGACTCTTAAAGCAGCCGAAAACGCTGTCGCTGCAATCCATAAAGTGGATGGATGCGTCGCCCCATTCCCAGGCGGTATCTGCCGAAGCGGCAGCAAAGTCGGTGCTAATCGCCACCAATTTCTCAAAGCCACCACCAACACGCGCCTCTGCCCCACTCTTCGCGAACAGGTTCCTGACAGCCTAGTTCCCAAGGGCGTTAATAGCGTCTTAGAGATTGTGCTCAATGGTCTTAATCGTCAAGCCGTTGAAGCTGGAATGCGGGCAGCCCTTCATGCAGCAACGAAATCTCCTGGCCTCGTTCGTGCATCAGCTGTCAACTTCGAAGGGAAGCTAGGTCAACACAAGATCCATCTGAAAAACCTAGTAGATTAGGGCGCCTACTATCATCATTACTAGTAGCCTTGAGTAGTTAGTCAGGGTCTGATTCAGGAGAGGTATTTCTCCGGTTCCTTCTCGAACCTTGCTTTGCACACGGGACAACAGAAGAAGTAGGTCTGTCCCTCGTGTTCCGTCCAATGCTTGCTGGTTTCTTCTACTTCCATGTTACAAACCGGGTCTTTTGCCATGTGTTTCACCTCTTTAGCTGGATGTGTCACCTATGATATATCGGTATCGATACATTATTAAATATCTTTCTCTATTATGAAAATAAATAATACTACTTATAGTATGACACAAAACTAGAAAATAACGGTGACATAACTGAACCAACAACCCTTCGAAGATGTTCTGGATGACTTCTCAAAATTCTATATTCTAATCATCCTACACGAGGCTCCTAGTCATGGCTACGGTATTATGTCTAAGTATCGCCGGCGAACAGGTCGACCCTTGAGCGCAGGAACCCTCTACCCATTCTTACAACAGTTAGATCAACAAGGCGCTGTTACCTCCTGTGATAAACCAGTTGGAAGACGACCACGTCGAGAGTATCAACTAACCTCAAAGGGGCGCAAAGCCGTTGGGCAACTCTTTCGCCGTTTTGCCTCTATTACAGCCGCAGCCTTTGAATCCAACTTGGAAGTCTGTGCCAGTTGCGGATGCAAGGTATATGAGGGGACTTACTTTGAAGAAATCCAAGGAAAACGACTCGCGTTTTGTTGCGGTCATTGCGCCAACTCTTACAAATCCAGCCTAAAGGAGGGCTCATCCTCATGAGTGAACAAGATCAACAAGAAGGCAAATCAAAACGAGTGTCCATGAGAATCGAAGGAATGCATTGCGCATCTTGTGTAGCCTCTATCGAGCAGGCACTACTAGAGCATGAAAGTGTAGCCAGGGCTTCTGTCAGCCTTCTAGACGAGAAAGCTGTCATTGAATTCAACCCAGAGCTCGCTGACCGGGAAACACTAGAAAAAATCGTCAAGACAACGGGCTATAAACCCCAACGGGCAAAGATGATATTCACCCTAACACCTCAACCCCAAGAAGACGAATGGGAAAACATCACGGAATCAGTCGAACAGATAGATGGTGTCATAACGACATCTACCTATCACTCAACTAGTCGACTCCTCATAGAATACGATGAAACTCTTGTAACCTTCAAGATAATCAAGAAACGACTGCAAAGACTTGGATTTGACGCTGGTGAAAGTGAAGTTTCCGACATCGACCGGGAAACCTTGGCTCGCGAACGTGAAATACGGTACTACTCACGACTCCTAGCATTCTCAGCTACACTGACAGTTCCTGTAATACTCCTTATGTTTGCACCTTGGTTAATACTCCCCCTTCTACCATCCTGGCTCTCACCAACGCTATTTAGCTTCATACTAGTCACTCCTATCCAATTCATAGCAGGATATCCTTTCTACAAAGCGAGCCTTCGAGCAGCCAGACATGGTAAAACAAACATGGATACCCTAATCATGTTAGGCACAAGTGCGGCTTACTTCTATTCCGTGGCAGCCACCTTTCTTCTTGCAGGGCTCAGCCCATTCTATGATACCTCTGCAATGCTGATTACATTCATTCTCCTAGGTAGAACTCTTGAGGCCATCGCCAAGGGCCGCACATCACGGGCAATACGAGCTCTAATGGATTTACAAGCCAAAGTTGCCGTGGTTATTCGAGATGGTAAAGAAATCACAATACCGATTGAAGACGTTGAAGTAGGAGACAATATCCTCGTAAAACCTGGTGAGAAGATACCAGTCGACGGCGAAGTAATCGGTGGACAATCATCGGTAGACGAATCCATGGTGACTGGCGAGTCACTACCAGTTAGCAAACATGCAGGTGACGCAGTGGTTGGCGCGACGATGAACCAAAACGGTGTGCTCACAGTTCGCGCAACGAAGGTGGGTCAGGATACGGTTCTCTCTCAAATCGTCAGAATGGTGGAGGAAGCACAAGCTCAGAAACCGCCAATCCAGCGAATGGCGGATCGCATTGCAGGGGTTTTCGTACCGATTGTGCTTTTTATTGCATTTTCAACTTTTGCAATCTGGTTCCTTATATCAGGTCAAGATTGGGTGAGGGCTCTCAGTTTCACGATTGCGGTTCTAGTTGCTGCTTGTCCTTGTGCGCTAGGGCTGGCCACACCGACTGCTCTGATGGTAGGAATTGGTCGCGGTGCTCAACTCGGAATCCTCATCAAATCTGGTGCAGGTCTTGAAATAGTCCCCAAGATTGACACAGTAGTCTTTGATAAAACAGGAACCCTAACAGTTGGAAGACCCACAGTAACCGATATTATCCCAGCAAAAGGTGTTGAAGCGGAACAGGCATTGGCTCTGGTCGCTGCAGTGGAGAAGAACAGTGAGCATCCCCTAGCAGATGCGATTGTAAAGTACGCTGGGGAAAAGAGTATAGAGATTCCAACAGCAATCAAATTTGCGGCTATATCAGGTCGAGGTGTTAGGGCAGAAGTAGATGGAGCAGTTATTCGGGTGGGTAGTGATGTGTTTATGCGTGAGAACTCGATTGACATCACTGAACTGGAAGTTCACCTTGAAGGTTTGCAGCGCGAAGGAAAGACGACCGTATTTGCCGCCAAGAATGACGAACCACTGGTTCTTCTCGGAATCGCTGACACATTGAAAGATAACTCAGCACAGGCAGTTGAGCGACTGCAACAAATGGGAATTGATGTAATCATGCTAACTGGCGACAAAGAGAGAACAGCCCAAGCCATCGCGAGGAATGTAGGAATAGAGAAAGTACTAGCAGAAGTGCTACCTGGAGACAAAGCAAGTCAAATTGAGAAGCTCCAATCCCAAGGCCAAGTAGTTGCCATGACTGGAGACGGAGTAAACGATGCACCTGCACTAGCTCAAGCCGACGTGGGAATTGCTCTGGGATCAGGCACCGATGTATCTGTAGAAACAGGAGACATTGTACTCGTAAAAGATGATTTGATGGATGTCGTTGCCGCTATCGAGCTAGGAAAGAGAACTATGACAAAAATAAAACAGAACTTCTTCTGGGCACTGATCTACAACCTTATCCTGCTTCCAGTCGCCGCAGGTCTCCTATCACCTTTTGTTATCTTACAGCCTGAATGGGCGGCACTAGCTATGACCTTTTCTAGTGTGAGCGTAGTAACCAATGCACTGCTTTTGGGAAGGTTCAAAGCTAGTCAATAAAGTGAAAATGCTTGATAGAAGCACTCAAAACTCATACTCCAAAACATCTCTCAAAAAAAGTATAGAAGAAGGTTTAATTGCCATTAAATCAAGGTTATAGTGATTCAAATCGGGGAATCTGCATGGCTACAATCTTCATAGTGGAGGATGAAGAGGACCTTCACTATATTTACAAAGCCCTCTTGTCAGTGAAGGGACACATTGTCATAGCTTCAGCCTTTGATGGCAATGAAGCGATAGAGAAATACACACAACTTGATCCAAAACCAGACATCATAATGATGGATCATCGTATGCCCAAAATGGACGGCATAAGCGCTACACGCGAACTAAAACGTCTTTGCCCAGAATGTAAGATTATTTTTGTGAGTGCCGATGAAACAGTTCGCCAGAAAGCAATAGAAGCAGGGGCAGAGGTCTTTCAGGTCAAACCCATCCGTGCCCACGAGCTATATACAATAATCACTCAACTATTGAGCGCTTCGTAACAGGACAATAACTCTGGTGATTTAGTCCTCGAAGTACTCTCCTTCTGCCAACTCAACAGACCGTGAATCACGATGTGCACGTTTCCGCCGCCAAAGATGACCTTCTCTTCCCTCCATGAAGAAAAGCTCTGCAGCTGTAATCTCATCGTCATCTAATAGACTATCTCGGGTCGCCTCACCGTACACCTCTGATCCTGTACTCGTTGGAGCTTCACGTTCTCGGGCTTGCAGCCAATGCTCTAGCTGAGCAAAACGTTGTTCCAACCTTTCAGCGGCAGCAGTATCTTTCTCTTTCAGACTATCAATCATCATAATCCTAATTGTCTCAATCGGTGTATCAATGGTTGAATTGTTTATGACCTCAACTGCTACTGTTCTAGCAACTGCAGCAGATACACCAATTTGGATGAGCAAATCCATGATTTGTTGCTTGAATGGACGACGTTCCTTAGGCACTCTCGACATACGCACAGTTCTCCTTATCCATCTATTGTTATTTCCCTAAGCCTTAAGACCTTTCCAGTTACAAGGGGCTGCTAATTGGTCTATGGAATTAATCCTAATGGAACTCGAACAAGTTCATGAACTCAAAGTGTGAAATCAGCAAGTGCCGAATAGCGTTTAGCGTCTTTCCAAAGCGTCTTGGCAACAACAAGGTAAGCGCTACGCACTGCCTTTCCTCGTGGTGACAGGGTGACTAAATCAACACTCCTCAACAAAATCTGGTGTGGTGGAGTATCCCATACGTCGAAGAAGCCCTCTGGTCCATGGGGTGCGACTAAGAGAACGGTTTCACCACGTTTGCGGTGCTGCACACCAGCGAAGGGCTGAGTTGTGTCAAGGTATCCGAAGGTTTTGGTGCGACGTCGGCGTATCGGCCCTAAGGCCCGGGGTGCTACAGTTTCAAGTCCAGTCATCTTTCCCCCAGGTTGTACCGAGGCATGAATTCGATGGTGTATTTGACGTGGTGCTTTTGTCAAGTTCGTGTAGCGGCTAATTAGGGCCAGTATATTACTCTCTGGGCGAGTTAAAACGAAAAGCTCTATCTTGAAGCCTTTAAGCGCCTTCGCCTCTTTCTTAGGTCTTGTAGAGATTACAACACCAGTCCAGTCTTTCCGTTTGGCAGGTTTTACGGTCCAACGCTCTTTATCTAATTGGGTAGGAATCCATGAATTTGCGCCTGCTGCCCAAGGGTCACACTGAATCCCGCCGTACCATGGGTTGATCCATACCATGGGTCCGGCCTTTGGGAAGAGTGAATTCAAGTAGTTGATGTCGGTCTCTTTGTCGATAAGGGCGAAAACACTACCAGCAAAGCTGGGTGCAATCTTAATCAGATACGCACCGTTATCAACAACAAAGATATCTCTTTCTTCCTCACGCGATTTTGTAACCCTCACCTCCCCAGAAGTACCAGAAAGGATAACAGGTAAATCAAAGACATAATCTCGAAGCGGTAGTTTCACTTTTGCTTCGAGTGACAGGAGTTCAGGTTTGACATTTGTACTAACATCTAGGGTCAATATCGAATTGAGGTGGAATGGTGTTTTTCGGTCTATCTTCTCAAATTTCGCAGTGGAGGGTTTAACTTGCCACCCCTTTGGCGGTTTAAGTTGAAGTATACCTTCAATTGGGCGGTGAACACGATGCTGTAACACAAGAGGTACAGAAAGTGAATCAGCTGCATCGAGCAGGATAGGTGAAGGTTTGGTCACCACTTCTATTGCTCTCTCAGAACGCATAGAGGGGCGTACAGCTTGAGACTGAGGACAGCAGAGTTGATGCCACTGCTCCCTTACATGCCGCCAAGTACCAGGGCCCGCTATTACGTAAAAGGGTGGAAGTGTCAATTCACTTCTGGGAGATAGGGGTGGAACTTGTAACTCGAAGTCCAGAAAGTCTCTCCCTGAGACTTTGTAGAGGGTTGTTGGATTACAGAGAATTCCTGTAATTTCTCCTGTTTCAGGGAATTCTATACAGTACCATGTTTCTGCCCATTCTTTCTTTTCCCTTGGTACTTCTCGACCAGTAGCGAAGAATTCATCCTCTACCATCTCCTCACGCAATATTCCATCACTCAGAGGGAGTACATGGATGTGACTGGCACACCAAAGCATCCCCCCTACTTGCATGCGGACCTCATAGGAATTGGAGGGATGGGTGTTTTGAAATCCATAATCAACACGAACTAGTGATGAGCCGCTCGTTAAAACGTAGGTCTTGGTGAAACGAAGGTTCATGAACTTCTCGCTATCCATCCATGTGACTATACGAGTTGTACCGTCACCCGGTTTCTCTATACGGTATTTGAAGTGTGTGCGCATCTGCTCTGACGGCCAAAATGGCGGACCTAAACTCTCCCGGAAATGCGCACGAAGATGCTGGCGCCCAGAAACCTTTGTATACAGACGGTCAAGATGAGCACCCTTCATGAGATTTATGTCAAAATGGAGATTCTCCGTGTGAACCTGCAGCCGCCGCCCATCATCAAAGGGAGTAACCAATACCCCACCTGACGACAGACAGTGGATGTAGCGGGTTTCAGTACGAGTTCTGAGTGACCCTCCCTCAACTTGAAGCAAAGAATGGATTTGGATGGGTAATGCAATTGTACCTAGACTGGGGTCGACAGCAACTTCGATGTTAGATCCTGAGAAGCCTTCTGGCTCAAAGTCCACATCAAATTCGGTTTGGGAAAGACGAACGCCACTCGGCGCGTCAAGGATGACTCTACCCTTTGTTCTCTCCTGAAGATTGCTCTTGAGTGTTAGTGAAAGCGTGAGCTGGTTTCCAGGGCGGCACCACAATGTGCGGGGAATGGTGCTGACATCAACAGGATGTTTTGTGCGGAGCCCTGTTTCCAGATCTAATGGCAAGCCGTCTACGATGAAGTGAGACTTGAGGGTGAAGGCTGCCTTTTCTTCTGGGCGTGGAACTATATCCACTTGTCCCAGGATAGTCCCCTTGACAGTCACAGTTGCCCCAGGTTCTACTTTCAATTTCCTTGGTGGTTTCTTGGTTAGACGGAATCCTTTTGGAAGGCTGGGGGCGAGCTGGCATTGTATTGTCTTTTGTTTTCTCTTATTGTGAATAATCCATTCTACCTGAAGCGGGATTCCTAATGGGGGATCTGGATTGGCTACCCAACACTCAACAAGTAGTTCATCCGTCTCAACCAATGTAGGCTCCCGACTCTCTCTATCAATGATGACCCGTAACATGTTTCCTTCCGCTTGCCATTTCATATCATACACACGAAGCCCTCGGTGCTTCATGTCATCAGGCTTCTGATCGATTTCCCGAACATAACGGGTGTACCAGTCAGGGTGCTTCTCGAAGAACGGCTGAGCGATGGGCAACGCCAGAATTAAGGGAATATAGTTCCGCATCCACACGCTAGTTCCTGGCTCCCAGAAGAATCCGGTCCTCTTATACACAGGAACCGCGTTTAGGTTCCCCGCCCACGTACCTAAGTAAAGTCGTCTGTAGCCTTCCTTTGCCACACGTCGGACAGATTCTATGAGAAGTGCCTTTCCAATGCCCTGCTTCCGGTATGCATCTGCGACATTTAGAAATCCGAGATAGGCTGCCTCCTCATCCTCCCAATGTGGGTGGAGGGTAGAAACACCTACTACCTTATTTCCACTGAGGGCGATGAGCCAAGTAATCTTATTTTGTTGCTCCCAGATTTCCAGCTGCCGCTCAGCGGTATGTTGAACACCGCCTGTGATTCCACCTGGCCAGCCCCCCTCACTCTCGTTCAGGGACTGGGCATAACTCGCAGCGTCATCTGGCGTGAAGTCTCGGATTTCATGCATCGTGTAGCACTCCTCGCTCCAATATCTAGTACACTAAAGAAGTAATGGAGCTGTTGCAGGCAACTATCAGCTGGTTATTAGTTTTTCGTTTTAGGAATCGCTGAAACTCGTCTTAACCTGTTGCTGAGGCAGCAATACCGTACTCTAATTGTGGATTACCACTTCTAGGTGGGTCACCCCAGTACATCCGCGTGAGTACAGAACGCTTCCTGAAACCTTGAGTGCTCATCAATAACCGTGCATTTCCACTCGTCTCAAGTACCCCCACGTAGGCTTCGCCCTCCTCAACGAACCCCACTGCCCAGCGTAGTAGTCGCTTAGCCGCATCTCCATTGGCTGCAATGAAGGGGCCTAACATTGTACCGGCCGCAGTCTTTCGGCCCATGATAATCCCTAAACTAGGGTCCCTACGGACCTTGAAGGCAAAATCCGAATACGCGAACAGGCGTCTGAGAACACGGCTCCGGTCATCACCAAAAGCCCGTTTGTCTAGAGCTAGTACAGCTTCAAGGTCCTCCTTAGTGGCACGCCCTGTACCAGGAACACCTCGAAGTTTGAAAGGTTTCCCAAACCATCGCTGCGAATCACACTCTTTCACAAAACCAAAACTCTCATAGAGCGGAACCCCCGGCGGGTCCGCCTCCAATCGTGCCGTAGGAACACCTTTCTCCTTGAAGTACCTGAGAGCAGTCTTTAGCAGAGTTGAACCGATGCCACGGCGCCGAAGATTCTTCCGCACCATCATCATCCCTATCCAACCAAAATGAGTGTAAAGGGTTGTGGTGACAGAACCTACAACCTCTCCCTTGACTTCTGCGACAAAGCAGCCCTCCGGCTCGTAACAAAGCACATTCTCCAAATCACCCAGTGAGGGAGTCCACCCCTCCTCACGCATCATCTGAACAATAGACTCAAGATGTTCTTGCTGCATCAGCTTGATACCTAACTCGGAAGGAACGGAACCAATGGGCATTTGAACCCCTCACCTAGGATGCTATATGGGGACGAACGGGAGCAGACCAGTGCAGATAACGCTTCGAAACAGGATAATTCTCAAACTGAATCGTGTAATGCTTCTCAAACTTCTCCCTAATCTCGCCTTCCACGATTGCCGCGAGTTCAGGTTCGACATGAGCATCAACCCAATAGGACCGCCCCTTCGGCACAGCAACCATCTTACCCCTCTTATGCACAATCCGACCGTCCTTTACGGTATATTCAGCCTGGGAGAAGGCACGAACCAACTTGTCGGGACTCGACGCATAATCCTTCTGAGCATCAAGCTTGTAAATAGCAATATCAGCATCCGCCCCCGGACCAAGATGACCCTTACCAGCCAATCCTAAGGAACGAGCAGGACCAGCACGAGTTGAAATAATGAAATCCTTCAACGAAAACTCAGTATCAAGAGAAGGCAACACCATACGCGCCTTTGCACTCCGCTTCATATCACCAAGAATACTTTCACGCGCCTTCCGACTCATCAACCATGCAGCGATATGCGGATAATTTATAAAAGTCCCAGCATTCGGATGATCAGTGGTAGGATAGACACGCCAAGGGTCATTCACCATAAGCGCGATTTCAAGACCAATAGCCCACTGAATAGCATTAACCCGAGAACTCTGCTTAAACACATAAGGCACAACACCACCACCGCATTCTACCTCAATATCGTCGTTGACCCATCGGCCTCCGGAGATACCTCTGAGGATCCATTCCCAGGGACCGTCAGCTGTCATTGTGGTTGTGTCGCTGAATACGATTTGTCCTAGGTCGGCGCTGACGTTCTTGTTCTTTTTCAGGAAGTTTGCTATGGGTTCTGCTCCGGAGCGGAAGCTGGCGAAGTCGTCGCCGCCGTAGCTGTGGAATTGTATGTGGGTCATGTGGAGGTTTGTGCCTGACTCGCGGCTTACTGGGAATTTATTGGCGATTTCCATGGTGTCTACGGTAATCGCTGTGTTTCCGGGTCGTCCTAGCATGTTGGCGTGGAGGTGGACTGGATGGGGTAGTTTTAGTCGTTCAGAGACTTCCATGAGACCGTGGATGACGTCCCGTGAGGTTACATCGAATGCTCGGATTTTTTGGTCGAGTGATTCGACGTTTCCGCCCCAGCTCCAGTCGGCCACGCCTGTGGGGTTGACGGCTTTGAGGGCGTATCCTTTGGTGGCTCTGAGCATCCAGGCTGCAAAGGCGGCTAGTTTGTCGTAGTCCTTTTCTCGTGAGTATTCCATGAAGAGCTGGTGGTTTCCGAATAGGGGGAACATGATTTTGTCGAGGGGGTTTATTTCGCCTAGTTCTTCGTGGACGTGTCGAGATACTATTCCTGCTGCGGCTGCTTCTGTTACGAAGGTGTAGCCCAGCTCGGAGTACTTGTAGCCTGTGATGTGTGTTGGGGGTACGCTTGACCATACTCCTGCACGGCAGACATCTGAGAAGGTGTAGGGATCCATTCGGGATTGATCACATCGTAGGACTCGTCCGGAGTCCACTTTGGGTGTGGCTAGGTGGGCGTGGATTTCGACGCCGCCTGGGACAACTAGGAGTCCTTTTGCGTCGATGATTTCTGCTCCTTCTGAGTCGACGGAGTCAACTACTTTCCCGTCTTTGATTTCGATGTCCTTGACTTCGTGGATGTTGTTCTTGGGGTCCACGACGAATCCGTTTCGAATAATCATAGTGCGTTTTTGCAAGGCGAAACACCAGCTCAATCTTCGAGTGATATACGGTTTACGTGCTTAAGGTCTATTAAGGGTTATCAAAGTACGACCTCGGTGGGGTTTGCCTGTGAAAGTTGTGCAAAAATGTGTTCTCTGCGGAAGGCTTTTTTATTGGTTTGTTGCCGAAGGTCGATATATGCACCGCCGTGCATATCTTAACTGGTCTTGACTAGCCAGACCCAACTCTGAGGTTACTCTCATGCGCCGGGACATGAAAATCGGGCTCGCCATAGTCACTGCGGCAATAATCATCGCGGGTGGAACCCTCATCCTTCTACCCTATTTCTTACCTCCTTCGCCTCCGAGTGATTCAACTAGCATCCGAGTTATCGACGGTGACAATGAAGTAAACTTTACAGTTGATCAACTCACCCTGATGAGTGTAATTCAGGGCAACTCGTCATACCAAAACCGCTTCTACAATTGGGGTGGTAGTGGAGAATACCTAGGTCCACGTCTCTCTACCATTCTTGAAGCTGCCAGCATCACCATTGGCGTAAATGACACTGTGAAAGTCACGGCTAGCGATGGCTATGCCCAATACTTCGCCTATTACAATCTCTACCCGAACACGAGTTTCCATAATATCCAAGGAGACCTAATCCTCGCTTACTCATACAATGGATCCACACCAGGCTCTGATTCTAATCCGTGGCAAGACGGGCCTAGCATCGCCTTCCTACCCTCTGACCAAGGTTACAGCGTCGATGATGCGAACCAAACCACCCACCCTGCATGGTTCGATGGTAGTGCAGGCGCCCGCTGGAACAGGAATGTTGTACGAATCGAAGTTCTCCGAGATTCCTACTTTGGTGGCTTCAACTATATCCGCCTCATTGATGGCGAAGAAGAGGAGAGAGTGTACTGGCTAGAACTTGCTCAGATGAATACTCTAGAAGAATATTCAGCCTATCAGAAAAAAACGGGCTTCTGGGGTGGTAACGGTACATACATCGGTCCCTTACTTTCAGATGTCGTGGAACTAATCGGAACAATAGACCAAGACGATGTAGTCAGAGTCAACGCAAGTGATGGCTACTCTGTATCCTATGCACATTATAATCTCTATCCGAACTCCAGCATCTATGAAATCCAGGGGGACTTGATTCTTGCCTACTCCTTCAATGGTACAAAGGTTTCTGATTGGGGTGATGGTCCCCAAACGGCCTTCCTCCCATCCGATGAAGCCTATAACAACACAGACGCCGAAGATACAACTCATCCCTCTTGGTTCTACGGAAGCGCTGGTGCCAGATGGGTGAGGAATGTACTAACCATAGAAATCCTTTCAAATACATATCCTCCAGTGCCCAAGACCTCAGCGTTAACAATCACAAAAACATCCTTGTCAATCCCTGATATTGATGCCCATTCACCTGACTCGCATATTGGAGCGTCAAGTACTTGGATAGCGATAGATGGTGCTCCTGCATTAAAACTCCGAGAAGAATTGTGAAATGAATTCAAATCCCCCGAGCTATTACTTTCGCACTCGAGATTTGGTCACCGTCGGGGTACTCAGTGCACTCGGTGGTGCCCTAAGCACTTACGTGGGCTACCTTGGGCGGTTGGTCAACGTTGCAGTTGGAGTACCATTCGGGGCGGGACAATTCCTTAGTGGATTACATGTATTCTGGATTCTATTAGCAGCTGGGCTGATTCGGAAAGCAGGGGCTGCATCACTCGCAGGTCTAATGAAAGGGTTAGTAGAGTTCTTCACTGGCAATCCCCACGGTATTGTCATAGTCTTGGTCAGTCTAGCTCAAGGGGTCATCATAGACATCTGCTTGACAGCCTTCCGTCATCGAGATGATCTTCCCCTCTACTGCATCGTCGGTGGCATAGCCGCAGCATCTAATGTGGTTTTGTTTCAGCTCCTCTACTTCTCAGGTGTACCGCTGATATTCTTCCTGTTAATGGTGATTCTTGCCTTTTCCTCCGGCATAATTTTCGCTGGATACTTCGGTAAAGCCACCCTGGATTTAATCATCGAAGCAAATATAACGCGAGGTAGGACGACGACAGCTTCACCTTCAACGAAAACCCCTACTCGGCATTATCTCGATCCGTACAAAGTCTCTGCTGTAATCTTCCTCTCAGTAATAGTGATCGGTGCAGGTCTTTACGCAGTGTTTGTATGGCGACCAGCAGTAGATTCCTTGGGTTGTGACGTAACAGGTAATGTCAGCAATCCCTACAGATTTACCTATTCCGCATTCTCTTCTCAAGAGATAATAGTGGAAGCAGAGTTGGTTGGCTCAGTCACCTATGTTCCTCCACAGAATTATACTGGTGTTCCTTTAGCGATTATTCTTACATACGCCCAACCATCAGACGATGCTTCTACCTTGCTTGTTTTAGCATCTGATGGCTATTCAGCTACCTTTTCCCTTCTAGATATTCTCGGTGATACAGATATCATCATCATCGTCGATAACGGGTTGCGAATCGTCGCGAAATATCATACAGGAGAATTTTGGGTCAGGAAGGTATCTAGCCTTGTCATCAGTTAACAAGGGGAATTCCTCGTCAACTCCGGTCATTGAGGTAGATGATTTTTCCTTCACCTACGCAGGTACTAACGAACCAGTTCTCCACAACATTTCGTTGACTATTCGAGCAGGGGAATTCGTTCTACTCGCAGGTCCGAGTGGTTGTGGTAAGAGTACACTTACTCGCAGTCTTGCTGGTTTCATCCCCCATGAATTCACAGGTGAATCCGATGGTACAATTCGTATTCAGGGCGTTGACACGCGCACGCTTCCAATCTATGAACTCTCGAAAACAATCAGCTTAGTACAACAGGACCCCGATAGTCAGATTGTCACACTTAATGTAGTCGATGAAATAGCGTTTGGTCTAGAAAATTTCCTGACTCCACCATCTGAAATTCCGCCGCGAATTAAATCAGCTTTAGACGCAGTCAATGCAGAAAAACTAGAGAACCGAAGCACATCTACCCTTTCTGGGGGAGAAAAACAAAAAATCACTCTCGCTTCATTCTTGGCTCTTCAACCTCCAATCCTTCTACTAGACGAGCCCACTGCCCGCCTTGACCCACCTACCACACGCGAAGTAATATCTACTCTAGCCCATCTGAACCAGGTTTCGGGGACTACAATCCTTGTTGTCGATCACCGAATATCACAACTTCTACCAATATCATCACGATGCCTACTAATGGATGCAGGGCGCATCGTCTTCGATGGAAGCCCTTCCCAACTACGTCAAAACCCTTTGACTCTCCAGAAGCTAGGTGTTTATCTTACTCCCATGGAAAACACCAGTTCATCTACATCAAGCTCAGAAAGAAAATCTACGCCTCTCCTCTCAGTTCAAGGACTAGAATTCTCCTATCCCAAAACCTCTGTTTCACCAAATGGATTTGCGCTCAAAGACGTCTCATTTACTATTTCTCCAGGAGAACTAGTTGGTATCATTGGAGCTAACGGCTCAGGAAAGACAACCCTACTACAACATCTGATAGGCCTGTTATCACCCGAGAGTGGAACTATCGAATTAAACGGACAATCAGTTCAAGACCGCCAAGTTTCTGAACTAGCAAGCGATGTAGGATTTATATTCCAAAACCCTCTCCACCAGCTCTGTGAACGACGCGTCTGGGATGAACTGCTTCTTGCCAGCCATCATCTCAAGAAACCTACACCTGATGAAGCAGAGATGCGCGCAGAGTCACTGATGACACATTTTGGTCTAAATAATTACAGAAATCGTTCTCCCTTTTCTCTCAGTATTGGAGAGCAACGCCGCCTTACAATTGCCTCCATTCTGGTCCACAGACCTAACCTTATTCTCCTTGATGAGCCCTTTATCGGGCTAGATTATCGAAACGTCAATCAAATAATGACAGTAATCAAACAGGCCTCTAACGGGGGGGTCGCTGTTCTCCTGGCAACACACGATCCAGCAGTAGTTAGTGCCTACTGCAACCGTCTTCTCTTCCTCAGCGAGGGCAAGCTAGTTCTAGACGCTCCAGTTCATCAAGCCTTCTCTCGTTTAGAACAGCTTGGTGAAATCGAATTTATACCACCGCACTTGAGAAGGTCATTTACGGTTTGGGAGGTGCCAACAAGAAAGTGACGAGAAGAAGCCTCTCTTTCGGATATCATCCTCACAGCTCTATTATTCACCGTTTGAATCCATTGACCAAACTTGTAGCCTTGATCTGTTTTGCCATCCTCGCTGTGATGCTTAACTCAGATTTCATCTCTCTTGTCCTTCTTGCCTTTCTCCTCCTCTCTTACTTCGGTGCAGGAATAAGTCTACGTCACGTTATTAGCCGCCTGCGTAGCCTCCTCGTCTTCGCCCTCCTCATCGCTGTTGTTCAGTTAATCTTCACCTCCTATGGCACTCTTCTCTTCTTCCTTATTCCACCTCTTGTACCTGGATTCGGCCCCTTCTTCTCCATCACCATGACAGGTGTTGCGAATGCAATTATCCTAGGTCTCAGGCTAATCAACATTGTACTTGCCAGTGCCCTATTTATCGCAACCACTGACCCGACACTCTTCGCGGTTACTCTAACTCGTCTCAGGATTCCTTATCGCTACAGCTTCCTGCTTGTATTGACATTACGATTAGTACCACTCTTCGACCAAGAATCCGCAATTGTTCAAAACGCTCAACGTACCCGCGGAATCCCCGTGGATCGGGGAATCCTCCGTGGGTTCCTAACTAGAATTCGGTACACCTTCTTTCCACTCATCTTTTCCGCGTTAAGCCGCGTTGACAACCTCACCCTTGCAATGGATGGTCGTGGATTCGGATACGCTAAAACACGCACATATCACAGACAGTCTAACTTTAGCAGCGTTGATTGGATTGTTACATTAGCTTGCCTAATTATTACCATTTTTCTCCTCTGGCAATTCACCTTCGTTCTACAACTGCCCAGCTTATTCGGATAGCACTTCGGATTGAGAAGAAATCCATAACATCATCCCACATCCAATAATAGGTAGTGGGGGCTGAGATTTAACGAAGCAACAGTTCGTTGAGGAGGTTTCATGCCGGTTTCATAGCTTTGATTTTCGAGCTAACAACAGCACCGGAGCCATCTCGTCCGAGTACCTCGACTTTCTCAAACCCTGCGTCTCGAAGCAGCTGCAAATACTCTGCTTCAGGAATTGCCCCAGCAATACAGCCAGTATAGCTGTGCACTGATTCTTGAATCTCCTTGGGTAATTCTCCAACTAGGACCATATCGGATACAAGTAGCCGACCTCCAGGGCGAAGCACTCGGAAAGCCTCTTGGAAGACTTTGGTCTTGTCTGGTGCCAAGTTGATGACGCAATTTGAGATGATTACATCAACCGAGTTATCTTCAACTGGAAGGGCTTCGATATCACCCTGCCTGAACTCAACGTTTGTTATACCAAGTTTGGTTGCATTGTCACGAGCTTTTTGAAGCATTTCTTCTGTCATATCAACTCCAATGACAAAACCGGTCTCTCCGACCTCTTTGGCTGCAAGAAAGGCATCAAGACCAGCACCACTACCCAGGTCTAGAACGACCTCTCCTTCATGGAGGCTTGCTAGGGCGGTGGGGTTGCCGCAACCTGCGAAGGACTCAGTTACACTGGCTGGTAGGTGATCGACATCATAGCCTAACCGCGCTGCTAAGCTATCTGTAGAACAGGATGTGTCCTTATCACAGCAGCTGCCCTGTCGGGCACTAGCTACTCTCGCATAGGCTCTTCGAACCTCGTCTTTGATTTCTTCGTCAGATAATTCTGAGACTTGCTTTGGTTTACCCATGGTTATTCGCCGATGAGATATTGGGTGTCCAATACTGTGAGTGTAAGCAGAGAATTTAAATGTATCGGGCATCCAATATTGACTTGTATGTCACCTAAAGAACAAGAAGAACAATGTTGTCCACCTGACTGTTGCGATATGCGAGGTTTGCTCTCCTTCCAAATTCTATGGTTACTCAGTAGAAAACCGATGAACGGACAACAAATTGCCCAGGAACTCGCACAACGACGTGGCAGCAAACCCACGCCAGGTACTATCTATCCCGCCCTTAAAGAACTCGCAAACAAGGGCCTCATCCAACCCAACCGTACAGGGCGCCAGGTAGTCTATAAACTCACCGAGGAAGGAAAAGAAGGGCTTGTTGACGCCCGACGTTACTTCATTCAGGTCTTTGGCGAAATCTTCGAAGAAGAATACGGACAAGTATGCTAACCATTTAATAAGCTGCCTATCTCTTCCAATCCTTGGTGGGTGAATTCATCTTAGCAGAATTTTTCTCAAATAATCGTGTTCGGTGAAACAAGAATGGTAGAAATAATCGAAGTAAAAGACTGGACTTTACCTTACTACGCGGCAGTAAAAATTCGACTGCATAGTGAGGAAGACTTTCATAGGATTGCAAAAACATTGGATGTAGAATATATCTTCAAGAAAGGTAAACAACTCCTTTGTATCCACGGAATCACCGTCTACAGGTTCAAACCATAAATCACCTTGAGGTGCTGTAATTGGGTAAAGCAGACAGTGTTTTCGAAGTCATCGGACCAATTATGATTGGACCATCGAGCAGCCACACAGCAGGGGCTGTACGTATTGGTCAGATTGCCGGGGCGATTCTTGGTGAACCCGCAGTCAAGGCTGTCATCTATCTCCACGGTTCTTACGCTCTTACAGGCAAGGGCCATGGTACAGACAAAGCCCTTGTTGCCGGACTCTTGGGTTTCGGAGCTGCAGATGAACGAATATCCAGCTCCCTTGTAATCGCGAAAGAGAAGGGGTTACTAGTGAAATTCCGCTGCGTGGACCTCGGTGATGATTATCATCCAAACACAGCACGGTTACTCCTTCAAGGTAGTAAGGGTACAAGCTTTGAAATCACAGCTATTAGTGTTGGAGGCGGCAACATTTCGGTGATAGAAATTAATGGGCTCCCAATCAAACTCTCAGGCGAATATTACACTCTCATCACGATTCATAAGGACCAGCCTGGTATTGTTGCGCAAGCTTCTGAAATCATCGCGAAAAATAAGGTGAATATTGCTACGGCAAACGTAACGCGCCAACGCAGGGGAGGACTTGCAGCTATGGCAATAGAAATGGATCAGCCACTCCCTCTTGAGGCAGTCAAACAACTTGAGGATGTTGCTCATATAGTTCGATTCATTCAGCCAGTTTACTAGAAAAGATTCGAGGTGTCTTGATGAATTACAGGAACATGCAGGATTTAATTCGACTCGCAGAAAAACAAAAGGTAAAAATCGGAGAGATTGTGATAGCTGTTGAGGCAGAACAAAAGGACTCGCCACCTGAAAAAGTTCGTGAGGAGATGGTCGAAGTTTGGAGGGTGATGCAGGCTTCTATTCGTAGAGGGCTTACCGAGGAGAACCGGTCTGTGAGTGGTCTCAGTGGAGGAGACGCAAAGCTAGTTAAAAAAACAAAACCCCGTTTCCTAAGCCGTAGAATCTTCAAAGCTGTTGCAATGGCTCTCGGTGTTGCAGAGGTCAATGCAGCGATGGGTAAAATCGTTGCGTGCCCAACTGCTGGAAGCTGCGGAATAGTTCCTGCAGCACTCACAGAAGCTGCAAGCCGTCTTAAACTCTCTGAGGACGATGTGATTCTTGCGTTGTTTACGGCTGCCGGAATTGGTATAGTTTGTTCAGTTAACGCCTCGATTTCAGGTGCTGAAGGTGGATGCCAGGCAGAATGTGGAGTTGCTGCCGCCATGGCGGCTGGTGCCCTTACTGAAATAGCAGGAGGAACTTCAAAGCAAGTTGGTCACGCTGCTGCACTCTGCCTAAGTAACATGCTAGGATTAGTATGTGATCCCGTGGCAGGACTAGTAGAAGTGCCCTGCATCTTACGAAATGCTGGAGCTTTAATGCAGGCGTTTTTAGCTGCAGAACTTGCCCTTGCAGGAGTTGAAAGCCGAATTCCTGTAGACGAAGTGATAGGCGCTATGGATGAGATAGGAAAAGCACTTCCTGAAAGTCTACGAGAAACAGCCCAAGGAGGCTTAGCCAATACGCCTACAGGTCAAAAACTCAGCCGCGATATTCCATTAGATTAGTGGCTACCATGGAAAACAGCTAACCGAGTAAGGGAATCATGCAAAGAATTACTAGTGGTTCTGTCCCCGTATTCTGAAAGCCATGCCTTTCATTGGGCGGAACATAAATGAACATATCCTGCTGGAAGGGGATTTCTCCTTCCTCTTTGAGAACAGCGCCTTCACCAGATAACACATAGATTTCATGATCTTCAGGATGAGTGTGAAGAGGGATTCTCCCTTTTGGCTGGATTACGATACGCCTCATAGCAAAGGTTCGAGCCCCGTTATCCTTATTGATCAGCCACCGTATTGTAGTTCCAGTAGTTCCATACTTGGTAACTTTCTCTTCGGACCTTTCTTCAAAGCGTGATACAATCATCGTAGTCAAATCCAAACGTATTATGCGGTTCTGCTTGCAAGCACTCACTAATAATATTTGGGCAGAAACATGAATTAAAAAATCAATTAAGAAAAACGAAAGTTTAATTTACTGCGGTTTCTAGAACTAACTCAGCATATAGATAAGTTAGAGTGAATTAATTGCTCAAGCTTGTCAATTCATGCGTGAGGAGGCTCCAAAGTGACAAGGAAGGACTTGGTAAAACAATCGCTTGTGAAGCTACTTGACGGTGCACAACCAGTCATAGAAAGAGGCGATACACTAGCCATCGGCAAATTGAAGATACATGCCACTGAATCCGGCTACGCCAATATTACCGTCAGTCGCCCCTTGGATATGGCATTTATCAGGAGTTTCTTCAAGAATTTCGATGTGTACGCTGAAGAACAGCAGGGCAGTATCAAAGTCAAGAGAAACGCTAACATCTTTCTATATGCAGAACCTGGCGGGCGGCATCGGATATCCTTCGGGCCGGTCCTCGACTTCGAACTCCTTCTACTCGTCTTCCGATACATACGCACACTGTTTCAGGACATACAACCCCACTAAATCTATCTAGGTTTGTACTGAAACGCGTTGGGGAGCAAATCTCTCAAATTCGAGCGTTGTATCTGGTTCGTACTGCCTACTGCTATAATTTCAAGCTCTGGGCTGAATTCGAATAGCACTTGTCGACAGGCACCACAAGGCATTGAAGGAGTCTGTTGATCCACAACGATGACGAGCTTCAAGAATTGCCTGTCACCATGACTTATTGCTGCATAGGCAGCGTTTCGTTCTGCGCAAACTGTTAGACCGAGAGAAGTGTTTTCAACGTTGCAGCCAGTGAATATCCGATTATCTGTGGTGAGTAAGGCTGCACCTACTCTAAAACCGGAGTAAGGCGCGTATGCATGCTGTAATGCATTGCGGGCTAACTCGGTGAGCTCTGTCTCCTTCTCTGTCAGTGTTTGAGGCGGCATAATGTCATCACTCTATCGACTTTACAACTGTAAGACGGTTTTTTCAAGCTTTTTTATGGCTCAAAAGTTTTGTCAGTTAAACACAATAAAAGACTCCGACTGTATTACCCAATATAAAAAAGAAGGGTTCTAGGACCGTTTCTCCGCTTTTCCTATTTTAAGACGGTTTTGTTCCCTTTTTCGCCTCTAATGGGCTGTTAAAAGGAAAAAGCAAAATTCAAAAGAAAATAGAGTCGTATACTGAAAACAAAGGGTTTAAATACCTTCTTTTGCGAATCTATATATGTAAGCAACTAGATAATCTTTGAATAATAAAGGATGTGAAAATACAATGGCAGTACTGGACTCTTGGGCGCAAACCTCAGAGACCGGGTCAACGACGGTGGCTATAGTGTGCTATGCTTGTCACCACAAGAACATCCTAAGGAAACGCTTCTTCTTCTGGCTCAAGGCCAAGGGCAAGGAACACATTCTCTGCAGAAACTGTGGCAGACCGCTCTCCCTCGGCTCCTAAGACAAGAGAGTTTTTTTCAAGCTGGAATCAACTGTGTTTGCTGCAAAACCTTTTTCTGAATCTAAACAACTCAGAGAAACACTTTATCATAAAAAGGGGACTCGTATGTCTACAGTCATGGAAAAAGTCAAGGGTTATCTCGAGGCCATGCGTCTAACTTATGAGGTGCGGCCAGAAGGAGGAAAAATAGACCGATTCTACGTGAATTTTGTAGATCCTAAGGATAACAAATTCTCAGTTGTAATCGATCAGGTAGCGAATTGGTTAAGATTCTGGGCCTTAGTCCTTTCCCACAAAAAAATAGGAGGCTCTGAAAAACAAATCGCGCTCAACACGACTCTCCTAAAGGCAAATGGTGATCTAGCTGAAGTGAAATACTTCATCACCCCTAAGGGAGACGTGGGAATCGTTGGTCATGAAGGATTGAAGGCTCTAACGGTCGACGGCTTCCGTCAAGAATTCGACGCAGTCTCCTTCGGCATATACTATTTCGTCACAAAAATAGCACCAAAACACAATCTGAGAATCGCCGAGATTCCCAAGGATCAGTTATCCATCTATAGTTAGCAAGTTCATAAGGGTCAGAAACCTTTTTCTGGTTAAAGAGAATTCACAAAGCAAGGCTCCCAAGGAGAAAAGAAAATGAGTACAATAGACAAAATTGAAGAGTTTCTCAAACAGATGAATCTCATATACAGTAAAGTTACCGAAGAGGACAGAATCATCCTACCCTATGAGATTAAAGATAGAAAGTTTGTCGTCATAATTGACAGGTCTGACAGATGGGTAAGATTCCATACGAAAATTATGTCGAAAGACCAGTTAGGCAAAGTCGACATGCTGGCACTAACAAAGGAGCTACTAATCGCGAATGGTAATCTAGCTGAAGTCAAGTTTATACTCACTGGCGACGGCGACGTCGCGGTGGTGGGCCACGAGGGACTCGAAGTCCTAACCTTTGATGGGTTCAAACAGGAGTACAACGCGATTCCCTTCGCAATAAGTTATTTCATCGAAAATATCGCGCCTAAACTTGGTCTAGATGTACCTGGTTTAGATGTAGAGCAGTAGAGGATACAAGGATATCAAAATCTTTGGTCCTCCGCTCTCCTCATTTTTCAGAACGAGGGCTCACCGTAGATAGGAGTAGAGTGACCTGCCAAACTTTGATGCTCTTCTCATCGATATGGACAACACCTTGATTCTGTTTGATGAAGACAAGTTCCTGCTGGAGTATGCACGTCTAGCGGCTCCATACTTCTCTGATATCATCGATGAACATGCTTTCTTCCGGAAACTGCTAGCCTCTACGCAGCACATGATGAAGAACGATGGTAAAACAACAAATGTTGAAGCATTCACCAATCATTTTCTAGCAGATTTCTCCTCTCTCAGTTACGAAGAATGCTACACTCGCTTTGATCGATTCTATACTGAAGCCTTCCCAAAACTGAACTCTCTTATTAAACCAGCGACCACAGGTCGTCAACTCTTGCATCACGCGCTCGAAGCTGGACTGCAAGTTGCCATAGCAACAAACCCTATTTTCCCTAAAAGAGCTACAGTACACCGTCTCAGGTGGGCAAACGTCGCAGACTTGGATATCGCTCTAGTTACTGACGCTGAGAATATGAGCTACTGCAAGCCGAGACCAGAATATTATCAGAAGGTACTCGATATTCTAGGACGCCAGCCTCCTGATTGCCTGATGGTAGGCAATGACCCAGTTAGTGATATGAGCGCTTCTACACTTGGGATTAAAACATTTCTTGTCGAAAACGAAGAGGAGATAGCGCGGCTTGGTTTGGTTTCAGCACAGATTGGCGACCAAGCACGCGAAGTCGTTGACGAAACAAAGTTTCAAATAGATTGGCGCGGAACACTCAAAGACGTCGAGAAAGTACTATTACAAAGGTGAAGGCTGTTGAGAGCAATGGTATCAGGCGTTCCAGTTAAAGCAGTGTTATTTGATGTCGATGGAGTAACAGTGGAAAGTGAGCTTCTCCATTGGACTACATTCAATGAAGTCCTTGCACAACTAGGTATCAAAATCACCCAAGAAGATTGGGAAAACCGATTCCTCGGTATGGGCTCTCTTGACATTATGGAAACACTGTTTTCCGAGAATAAGATAATCGGGGATCCTATTGAATGGGTAACTCTTCGCCGTCAACAATACCAGAAACGTGTAGCTGAAGGCGCGCTCAATCCCGTTCACGGGTTTCTTGACTTCTACTCGAGTGTTAAAGAAGTAGGGTTAGAAACTGCCTTTGTCAGTTCAGGTGACCCAAGTAATGTAGCAGCTGCTCTTCGTTCAATTGGGCTAGAAGGCGAAAAGCCAGTAATTGACTCAAGTCATGTACGCCACCTGAAACCCCATCCTGAAGCCTATCTACTAGCTGCACAACGCTTACAAGTTCCAGCTGCACGATGCCTCTCCTTTGAGGACTCCCCCGCCGGTATTCAAGCTGCCAAAGCTGCTCACATGCAGTGCATAGCAGTTGCTACTACTAGTTCCCCTAAGGCGCTTCGTGATGCTTCTCTTATCATCCCTGATTTCAGTGAGTGGACAATCACCAAACTGCTTCGTCGAATTCGACGAAGAGCTTCACCCTAGATAAGTACTCATTAGGTTAGGTGCGCTTGTATCGCTTGATGCCCTTCAGACGACACACCTCGCGTACTAACATATCGAGGATGTACTCATCACTCTCAATCCCCTTCGGGGCATCGATAATCTTCCGTAATTGCAAGGGTATTCCGTCCATTCGATAAGCTGTCTGGATGCCTTCTGCCTCAATTCCAACATAAGCAGAGGGGATTACGATGTCTGAGATTTCAGTTGTTGCCGAACGCTTTGGATCAATTGTGATTAAAGGCACTTTCAGCATGTGTTTTACAGCTGCAGCTGGGAGAGAAGCAGCTGGGTCAGCGGCAACGATGAATACAGCATCGGTTCCACCCCTAGCTAGAACATCAACTGCGCTTGTCTCGCCAGGCATGTAGTAAGGAGCTCCTGTTTCTAGGCTGACTGAGAAGGGGAAACCGTAGGTCCAAGTACTGACGTGATTTGAACCATTGACATTGAAGTGACCCCGCATAGGCATAATCACTGCCTTGGCATGATGATTGAGCTCTGCAGTGAGGTCAATTGCTTGTGTTATGTTGTGATCCTTTCCTTTGCTCTGAGTTAAGCCCAACCCGAAGAAGATTGCAACGAACTCTGCACTCTTCAGTGTTGCAACAAACTCTCGTACCTTTCGCATTGGAATGCCAGCTACTGATTCCCTTTGAATTTCTCGTCCACGAAGCATCGCACGAATTACAGCCATGAGTTCGTAATCCTCATTGGGATTGACTTGGATAAACTCTGTGACCTCATCTGAGAATCGTGTCGGTCGGACATCGATGTGATAGACCTTCCGTTCTCCTTCCTTGCGAAACATGCCTTCAATGAACTGAGAGTATCGGCGGGTATGGCGTGGGTGTGCTGCGACTGGATTGCAGCCCCAGTAGATTACTACATCAGCATAATTCTTGATTTTACCTAGGGTTGCGGTTCCGATGCCAGCGCGTTGAACTGCTTCAATTCCAGGACCATGACAAACCGATGATGTATTGTCTACAACGCCGCTACATACTTCAGCTAATTCCAGCGCCTTTACATTAGCCTCGTTTGAGGTGCTTGCAAGTCCATAAATTAGTGGGCGTCTTGCCTTGGCAAGGATTTTCGCCGCTTCTTTCACAGCCACTTCTAGTGAAACTTGACGCACCTCTGACTTGTCAGGGCCTGAGCGAAGTTCAGGTTTTAGGATACGGTGCTCATCGCGCAGTTTTAGGAACTTTGTGTGTCCAATGCGGCAAGCGTTCAACGCCTCAATGATTGTACCTTCTGGTACGCGTGGGAGGGGACCAGTAAGCGTAATCGCTACCTGTATATCATCACAAAGCGCTCCACAGAAAACACACACAACGTTTTTGACGATACGAGCACGGGGAGTCGCGAGTATACCTGCAGTTTCTGTCGGATCAGTAGTCATAGCACAATTCCTCTATTTTGTAGTTGCTCGAAGCTCAGCAAATAGTTCTTGGAGAGTAAGCACCTGCTTGCCTGGTGCAGGACTGATTGTTGCCTTAAGCCCTTTCATTGTTGGCATACCGGTGCTGTCCGTTTCAGCACCAATAAGGAGATTGGCCCATGGACCGTATGGGATAAAGGCTATGCCAGGGCTTGGTCTGGGAGCGACAACTGCTTTTAATATGACGTTGCCATGCTCTGTTTTGACTTCCACAGTATCTCCAGCTTCTACTCCTATTTTCTCAATATCAGAAGGGTCGAGTCGAACCTGTGTTGTTGACTCGAAATAAACGTCGCTGAGCTTTCCGAGTTCAAGACCAACTCCTTGTCTTCTAGTTCGACCTGTGAGTAAAATAACTTCCAAGCTAGGCATGCAATATACTACTCCTGATAGCATTCGTTTAGCGTCTACCTCAATAAATCTCTTGCTCAAGTATTAGAGGGTTACAATCCATCCTTTTGTGGTGATAGTGCCGATAACAACCTGGTGTCGTAAAAGTTGTCCCTCTTTATCTTTCACCTCTTCTAGTATCCCGTGAACTCGTACTCTATCGCCTTGACTTGCACACCCGGCGAAAATCCCTTCGAAAGATTCAACTCGGTTGATCAATGGTAGCTTCTGGGGTCCTTTGATGATTCTTACGTCATCAATACCGAAAATTACTGGTGCAAACAAGCTTTCACTATCATCTGTGATGGTGGCCAAGAGTTCTACAGGTTCTAGAGCAGTGTAGTACTCTTCTCCATATATGCTAGTATTTTCATCATCTGTTCTAGTGGGGTGAAGGTGGAAGGGTGTGCCGTCGATACGGCCTCTAAGCCAGTGTGGGCAGACTATCTGGTCTTTGTATTTTTCAGGAATCCCAAGAAGTTGAGCTCTCTGGCGCTGCCATCTCTTTATCGCCTTAGAGGAGTGAGGTTCCAATTCACCCTCATATATTGAATCAGTTGATTCACGAATTCTTCGAGCATAAACGTCACTAAGGACTGTCATGTTAATGTCAGAATATCGTGGATTATGAGTTCCCAGCAGAATCGAACCAGTTACGCCAAACTTACTAGCTGGTACACCCGTTGACTCTGAGAACTGGTCTACTAGGCGGATTGTTTTTGCCTCCAAAGAATCCTTTGCTCCCTCTAGCATTTCAAGAAGCCGTTCTTCTGGAATATAATAGCGAGTAACGCGTTTTCGTGGAACCAAGGGAAGCTCAATTCCGCGCACATCGCAGAATGATAGGTAGTCAGGATGGTTCTCGCGAAGCCAGCTGGTACCAGCTTGAATTTTTGCTGCGCTGTAAAGGTGAATCATTCTCTGATAGCGAATACCTTTTCGTTTCCATTTCCCTTCCTGCCCAGGTCGATACTTGAGGTACACAGTATACTTGTCAGGTGGATGAAGGTACCCAACCACACAGAAAATCAATCCTTCTGAGGTCTCGACGAAATCTTTGTCCTTAGGCTTTCGCATCTACACTAACCGCTCCGGGATAAGAAGGTCTTGTGGATTACCGCCAAGTATGAACCTGGTCCACTGCTCATTCTTTGTAATCACTTCCTCTAAAGCTCCCCTGACAATGGCTATATCCCCTCTTTGGACCTGTTCGCTGAATCGACCCCTGAAGCTCACAATTTCTTTTACCCTTTTAGCACGAAGTATGCTTACTTCTCGTATTTTGTAACAGCAAGGTGTAAACAACCCTTCTGAGTGGTCTGTGATGTGGACTCGCGCTCTGGCATATCCGATTTGTCGATAACAGCGTTCACCGTACTCTTCGTCAACCTCATCCCAATCTAAGACAGCGCGAATGAAATAGTGTCTCCCGTTGAATGTGCCATGCATTGCCTTTGCTCGGTCGATCTCTAGTGCCTCCTCAAAGGTAATGCCACTGTTCTTCCATCGCAGATTGAAAATCGGCTGATAGGTGTCTTGGGTATATTCTTTGATTCGATGTTTTTGTGTTTGATGAATCCGCTGTAAAGCTGCCTGAACTGCTAGGGCAGGATGGCGGCCATAAACAATGAGGTCGATATCCGAGTCAGCTTCGTGTAAGGCCACCAGAATGCTTCCAGATATCCCCAGCGCAGTCATTTCGATGTCTGCTTCTTTTTGGATTATTCTAGCAAGATTGACAGCATCTTCTTGTAGAGCGTCTCTTTTCCCTTGATTCTCGAGTTGTTCTAACACCTCAATGGGCTTGTATACTTGGCTAATTGATGATAAGGGAATTCCTTGAAGCATTAGTCCAAATATAGGGTCTTCGTACAGGAACTGAGGATAGTTTTTACGCAGAATATCAAATCGCTCATCAATGTTGTAGACTTTTCCGTAGGTGCGCCCTGCTCGTATACGAGAACCAGTTTCAAGGGGATAATATCGTAAAAAAGCAACAACTCGGTCTAGTGGGTGGACCAATCCCTTCACATCGAAAATGAGCCCTTCCAGTGTCTCAATGAAATCACCTTCACGGGCAGTTCGATTTGACATATCCATAACCGTAAGTGAAAAATGAACTGGTCTATTTTAATCCCAGTGATGGTAGTAGGAACTCCTCTTCACGCCAACTCCAATAACTACCATTCCACTTCTTTACGATCCGAACCATGCTTCTTGAACCTTTGCCCTTGTATTGCTGAATCTGTATTACTTCTTGAATTCCCTTCTCTCTTTGTAGCGAGGATAGAAGATGGATAATTGCGCCTAGACATTGACTCGAAGCTTTTACTCCTATCAAGCAGCCAATATCAGAGGTGGAGGTGAAGACATATGGCATCTGTGAAGCGGCTACGATAAGTAGCTCTGCGATTTTAGGGTCGCACCGGATGGCAAAAGTAAGGAAGACAGTCAATAAAGGTGATGCAAAAGTTATGTAAGGTAAAACGGATTTTTCTTGAAGTAGTTTGTTTTTTCTTGTAGAGACTGTAGTCCGTGGTCTCCTAATTCCAACTTTTGCGAGGCGTGTCATCAGGTTATTTGTTCGAGCTCGTCCATCAGTTGCAAGAAATATTGCTAGATAAAAGTCCAACTGATCGAACTTTCTCATCTGGGTGTTATGTAGACCTCTAGGCTTTGGTAGTATCTCCCAATTTTCTTTAACGAAATCAATCAATCCAAGTGTTGTGACATCTCCTTCTATGAGCCAGTCACCCGTTTCGAAATCAAAAGAATCAAAATTGATGGACATATAATTCGCAGTTATATCGTGTATTTGTGTTTCATCAAAAAATACATCTTTTAACTTTGTGACCTGTCTTTGAAAAAATCGAAGTGGTCTTGTCTGGTCTGGAATCATAAATGAGGCAAAACCCCGTTGATATGAAGCGTCAAAGACTACTGTTTTAATATATGCTGACATCTCCTCTTCGAATAAACTTTCTAGCTTGGGCGTAGCTTCTACTCTTCTTGTTTTGAAACATACAACGAAATGCCGCAACCTGAAACGGTGCGAATCCACGAAATGAGTAAATCGAAGCCCTATTTTTTCCTCTAAATCTTTTATTTGGTTTCGCACGGTAGGTGGACTAACCTCTAACTGTTTAGCTAATTGTAGTGCTGAGTATTCAGGCTGCTTGTATAACAACGAGAGCAGAGCAATCTCTCTACCGTTTAAGGGTTCGGCGTGTAGAGGAAATAACCCATATATTATGTCCCGTCTTAGTTTTTCGTAGGATGTAATATTGAATCTAATCACAATTCGTAATCGCCTAACTATAGAGTTGTGTGTACGTTGACGGGGAATAGCAACTAGACCATTTATCCGCGGGTGTTCCTCCAAGCTAAGTTCGGCCTGGGTGAGTGGTATTCTCAGGACGCGTTTCACATAAACTGCCATGTTGTCAAGTAGGAGGACAATCTCACTCCGTTCTCTTCTTGAAGTAATACTTCTGTCAATTCTGGTCTTGAGGAGTTCGATTAGGTGCAGCGCTTCTGGTTGTGTCTTCGAATACATAATTGACAAAGTGAAACGTTTAAGGAAAAAAGCTTTCTTTCTGACGAAAGCTATTCAACTAATACTTATTATTAACCTCCATAATCGAAATAAATCGCCTGTTAGCAGTTTCTAGACGAAAATAGGGCTAAACTGATTGATAAATTGCTTTTTAAGCTATATCACGGCGTTAAACGCATGAAATCTAATCCTCATATAAAGTAGTTTGTATCAAGTAATTGTGAGGATTGCTTTCCTTAAGAAAGAGGGAAGGAGACCATATTCTCTTCAATGGAGGGGGAGGCCCATTTGATTCCCAAATAATTAACGGATGATGTGAGGTGAAAAAAGTGAATCCACCACCATTAGATCCCAAGCCAGACCCGTGGTAAGCTACCACTCCCAAGCTTTGCTTGGGCAAAAAGACAATCTAGCCTGAATGAAGATCATTTAGAGGTGATAACAATGGTTGAGACACGGTTGAAAGCGTTTCATAGAGACGCGCGTATAAATGACGCAACTTTGATTGTGTTTGATGTAACAGCTCAAACAGCTGATGAAAGTCTACGGGAGTTAGGAGCAATCAGTACGTTACTTATGGACATTGTTCAGGAGGTTTGCGGTTTCACTGGCCCTATCTCTGTTGAAAAACATGTCAATGGTGTACGTATCAGCGTGACAGTAGAGAAGTCAGAAGATTCCACCTGAATGCCTTAAAGGATGTGAATAGTGTGGCATCTCGTAGAGGAAGTTCCTTGAATCAAGAAGAAGCAAGTGAAACCTCTGATTTATTGCAGCTTGCATTAGATTTTCTAGAGGGTCGACAAGTGCATTCTTTGGTTCAGCGATTGGGGGAAGTTGCTCTCAAAGATTTGTTTCGGCTCCTTGAGCGTTTAACATCCTTGGTTAAACGTAATGAACTCCGTCGCGTTCGAGAACTTCTCGTGGAATTAACAATCGTACGAGAAAACACATTACTTCAAGATAGGTCTGAATATGAAGCGGAGCTTATCAAGACAATCAAGCAATCGGGTAGACTCGGTGAATTCGTAGGCTTAATTCTTACAGGCTCCCAAAAGCTGGATGTATAATCACACGAGTAGTTCTAGCATCAAGATTTCCTAAAATCTTCGGGAGGGTAATCGATGGTTTCAGTGTTCATAGTTGATGACGAGGAGCTCGTACACCAAATTTACAAGGCTATCCTTGCACTAGCTGGGCATAGAGTTATTGGAGTTGCCTATAACGGGTTTGAAGCCATTGAGAAACTCAAACAGCTAAAACCACCACCGCACATCGTCATTATGGACCATAGGATGCCGCAAATGGATGGGATCTCGGCTACTTCAGAGCTCAAAAGGGTCCTCCCTTTCTGTAAAATTCTCTTTATTAGTGCTGACTGTAAAATGAGAACAAGTGAAGCTGGAGCTGACTTATTCTTAACTAAACCTGTGAGTCTAGAAGGGCTGCTTGATGCTGTTCACCAACTAGCTAGGGGACTAGAGTGTGCGTAAGCCTCACGAAGCACGTCACTTCAAAGCATTGAGGAACGCTTTGATCTCTTCCCCTTCACGTATCGGGATGATTTCTTGGACTCCAGCCCGTTCAGAATCGTATTTCTGTGCAATGATGAAGCCGGTCTCTTTTTCCTCACTGGTCGAGCCCTTTCCCTGCCAGATATATATCTTGTTGAATGTATCGAGCAAGTAGACATCATCTGAAGTAAGTGAGGAGCGAGAACGTTTCACTTCATAGAAAAGACTAACATCTCCTTCGATATGAACTCGGAAAAGTTTGTAGTCCCGCTTCTTTAGCGCAACGCGCCTCAATATTCCTTCTGTATCTTGAGCTGTGACTTCTATACTCCCACCAAAGAGAGCGAGAAATTCTTTCGGCTCTTCTCCCTGATCTAAGGTAATAAGACGTGTGTGACCCCTCCGTGTCCGATCACCCATCACAGAAGTTATCGCCCCTACAAATTTCTCGTCCGGTGATGCTGACTTGCCGCACCAGAGATAAATGATGGAACCTGCATCTACTAAATAGACATCGCCCTCGGCAAAATCTTCGATGAGTTCTTCTGGCACTTTGTGTATTTGGCCCTTTGAAACATGATACTTCGTGAATTTGGTCATTGTTGTCACGTCCAAGCTTCTTGCTATCGAGAAGTTTTTATATTCTTCTGATTGTGCCGCTTAACTCGTCAGACTATTAAGACATAAGCGTTGATTGCCGAAGGATTTGGTTATATTGTTGCAAGCTAACTCCTCTCCAGCCTCTTTCTCAGTGATTCCTCTCATAGGTTTGGGTTTTATCAAAGAGGGTGATAATGTTGGTGCATTGATTTGTGCAGCTTGTCGAAAGAATGAGTTTCCCTTGGTAGAAGGTGATATTCTGGTGATTGCACAGACTATTGTGTCTAGGGCTGAGGGTGCTATTGTAGATTTAGCTTCAGTTAGACCCTCTCGCCGGGCTAAGAGGCTTGCATCAAAACTACGTAAACGTCCCGAACTTGTGGAGGTCATACTCCAAGCATCAAAGCGAGTTGTTCGGGCTGAGCAGGGTCACTTGATTGTGGAAACCCCTCATGGATTCGTCTGTGCAAACGCCGGTGTTGACTCTTCCAATGTGCATCGCCGAAACCACGTAACACTACTACCTGAAGATCCTGACAGCTCAGCTAGACAGATACGAAAAACAGTGAAGGAGGATTTCGGTGTTGATGTTGCAATAATAATTTCAGATACTCACGGTCGCCCTTTCCGGAAAGGCGCAATTAACGTGGCAATTGGTACATCAGGAATTGCACCACTGAAGCTTTTCGTTGGTCAACCAGACCTCTTTGGCTATACCCTTCGCTCAACATCGGTGGCTATAGCAGACGAGTTGGCTTCAGCAGCAGAATTAGTGATGGGAGAAGCGGATGAAGGAATCCCGGTTGTTATCATCCGAGGCTACCAATATGAAAGAGCAGAAAGATCAGCGCAGGACTTGGTTCGTGATGCTGATAAAGACATCTTCCGTCGGTGACAGACATGCCAACCACAGATACTAAACAAATCCGCAAAGTGGGAGTTGCCTCAGCAGAACCTGAAGGATGGGAAACTAGCCGGTTGGTTTCTGATATCCGAGGTAGAGGAGTGGAATGTATTGTTTTCAATGTCTCTGAGAGTGTTGTCCGTGTTGGCGATGCCAAACCTTCTGCTCAGTATAAGAAACACGACCTTACTACGCTAGATGGGATCCTTACACGCGCGGTCCCAGGAGGCTCTCTAGAGCAGGTCATTCTTCGAATGGATCTACTCCATTGTTTAGAGCGCCTGGGAATTCCCTTCATGAACCGACCAAGCGCTATAGAGAAGGCCGTGGACAAGTACTATACTCTAAGGCTGCTGGACATGGCTGGAATCCCAGTCCCTCGTACTGTTGTAACACAATATGCAAGAGACGCGCTTCGCGCCTTCCGCCGGTTCAAGGATGTGGTCGTAAAGCCCCTCTTTGGTTCAGGTGGAGTAGGTATGACCCGTTTGGATGACCACGAAATTGCCCGCCGTGTATTCCGTGCATTAGAAGCAAGTAATTATGTGATGTATGTCCAAGAATACTTAGAACATGGGCATCGGGATATCCGAGTATTTGTTGTTGGCGGTGAGGCTATAGCCGCAATGTATAGGGTTGGCTCAGACTGGAAAACTACAATCAGACATGGGGCTCAACCTGAACCTTGTCGCCTTACCTCCGAGCTTGAGAACCTCGCAATTCGGTGTGCGGATGTCATTGGTCTCGAGTACACTGGTGTCGACATCCTCCAGACGCGGCGTGGGCTCGTTGTTACTGAGGTAAATAGTAGTAGTGGGTGGCAAGGACTTCAACAGGTTACAGATTTTAATATCGCCTCCCGCATCGTTGATAGGTTTTTCCAGGTAATACATGAGTCTCAACGATAGAGAACATAGATTTACAATTTCCTGAAAGACCTGAGAGAAAAAACTCGGTTCTGAGAATTAAGAATTAAAGTCGTTTTCTTGAAGCATCCAGCGTTGACGGCTGGCATCCCATCGCTCAGCCGCATGGGGCATCATAGTAGTACCTCGGGTTAATGTTAGTCGAAGAATATTAACTTCTGCTTCTAACTCACTACTAATTGCGCGAATCAACTGTCGGAGGAGTGCAGCACTGCGTGCAGGCATTTGCAGGCCAAGGCTTGCTCCGTATTCTGATGGACTGATAAGAGTATTTGGAAGCATGGCTGGTAGTCGTCTAACAATATCTCGAACTTCTGGTGGGCATTTAACATCCAATAACACGTTTTCTTGGAAATCTGGTATTCGATAGTAGGGCGTAGAAAAAAACACACCCTCCTTTCTGAGTCGCCTTTCGCGTGCCCAAACGGTCTTTTTCGCCAGCGAAACACCAAACTGATTCAGCAGCTTGTGCCTGAGGTCCGCATCTCGGGGATATGGCAAGGAGAAAGCTGTTTGTGCAATAATAAAATCTGCCCTGTCAAACCGAATAGCATTCCCATATTCAATACCTCGTGGTGAGGGTATTGCTCTGATGTTTTCCCTTGTGAAGCGAAGCAATGCTTCTGCAAGGATTTCTGTCTCAAACATCCACCGCCTTGTGGAAAAGTCGTATCCTTCAAATGAAATCGCTTGAAATATCCCATTCCGCTGAATGACAAAACACTCCTCAAAGAACTCATCCTTAAGCGCCTTTATGTGCTGATCGAACATTCGGCGTCCTTTAGGTTGGTCTGGGACAAGATAGGACATGATTCCCCTTTTATAATCTGAATCAAAGTTAATCAGGCGAAGAAACAAAGGCCTTTTCTGGAGAATCTCTTCATCAAAACGCTTCGAATCACCAATTGATTTAGTGCGAAACAAAACTGCCTGCTGGACGAGTTTGAATTTCTGGGGATCACTATGATTAACAATAGTGAAAGAGCAGTTGTTTCTGAGGTCGTGAATCGCATTTCTGATATGCCATATTGTTGTTGACAACCGATTTGCCAGTTGGTACAATCGTTGTTGAGGATTTCTATACAATTCCATCAATATTCGCATATGCAGAGGCTTCAGAATTAGTGTCGTACTAACCAAGGGTGTAGACACTATTGTGTCAATAATTTCTCGAGCATCACCCAATCTGTAACGGTCAATCATTAGAAGAGTTGTGTGCAAGATATTTGCAGCTTCTTCTCCTTCTCGTCGATGATAGTGGGCAAAATCTGGGTGTGCTGGGTACACTTGCTCATGCTCAGTTATTTCCATCCCTCTTGCCCTTTTAATAAAAAGCACCACATTCGTGAGGAATTGTTCCAAATTCTTTGTGTCTTCAGGGATTACTCTTGAGACTATCCTCTGAAGCAGCTGAGCGAGTGGTATTTCTGCTTGAACCCCCATGGCTAATACAACTGTATTTCACAATTTAAGGGTGCGGCTAAGTCGAGAATTTCATTGGAAAATGAAGGATTTCAGTAACCAAGTTCGATTACTTCCTAACTAAAACGGTTTTTATGTCAATAAGAAGTTAATAAACAGTGTATACGCCTCTATTTAACGTATTAACCTCAGAAAAGTGCTTTTAATGACTCTGTTTTCATTTTTAAGTTCTCATAACCTTCTATTATATCTCTTATAAGCAGAAGGGAGCCAAGTAGTATTAAGGAAGGAGGGGAGTCCCCCTCGAAAAAAGAGGGGATGTGCTATGCGGAAATCTGACTAAACCCTACTGATTACAGCATTATCTTTAAGACCACTTAGGTTTTCAGACGCTATTCGCTGATTACTGGAAGTATCATGAGGTATCAGTTGTGATTAAAGCGAGTATCGCAATTCTTGCAGGCGGGCAGAGTAACCGGTTCCAGAGACCCAAGGCATTCGCTGAAGTGGCGGGCAAACCTCTGATACTCCATACCTTTGAAGCCTGCAAAGCTCATACTGACGATGTTATCATAGTTGTCCACACCGAAGAAGATCGCGCACAATTCGAAGAGTTCTTTGAAAAGGATCAGGTTGTTGTCGATGTCGTACAAGAACCGATATGCCCCCTTGTTGGTGCGCTCACAGCCTTCAAGCACGCTAGCAATCCCTATACTCAGCTACTCCCCTGCGACTCACCTCTCATCCATCCAATCTTCTTCGAAATCCTATGGGGCATGGTTGAGAGCTACCAAGCTGCTGTTCCCCGATGGCCAAACGGGTGGATTGAACCCCTCCACTCAGTTTATCACACAGAGACTGCAACACAAATCGCAGAACAATGCTTGTCAAAGAATGAAATCCGTATGCGCTTACTTATTGCCGCTCTTAACCGGGTCATCTACCTCTCAACCAACGCACTACAACGCTTCGACCCAAAACTCCGAACATTCCTAAATGTCAACACACCAGCGGACCTACAAAAACTCCAAAAAATACTAGATCGAAAAAGGCGTACCGATTCCATGTAAGGGAATCTCTAGTTTTTGAAGGCATTCTAACCTGCGCAAAGCTCAAAAGCGTAAACATAACAAGCTATCTATAATGTTCTCGCCACGAACCAAAGTCCTCCTATTTACATCGATGACTTTTCTAGTTCTTCTAGGGCTAGCGTTTCCGGTCCGTGCCGTACCGATGCACCCTGGCTACATGTGCGCTGATTTCGGTCACGCGCTGTGGGGCTATGAAGAAGAATATCTAGAAGAATACTGCCGAAACATCGACATAGAAACCACTGTGGAACTCTATATCGTAACTACCAATGACCTAGAAGGGCTCGATCTCGAACGCTACGCATACGAACTCTTCAATGCATGGGGAATCGGCAAAGCTGATGTTAACAATGGCCTCCTAATGCTACTGTATATCACTTGGTACAACGAAATCGACTTTGATTACGAGTTCAGAATCGAAGTAGGCCAAGGAATGGAAGGAGCCATCACTGACTCCGAAGCGGGAGACATAACAAACATAACAGTGACCCACTTCAATATGGGGGAATCCCATATCTATGATGGATTCGAAGCTGGTCTCATTGCCCTCTATGACCAATTCAAGGATGATCCAACTGTCCGCTCACAGCTTCCCCCACCACATCCTTTCACTCTCTGGGTTCTCAATAACGGACAGCTCCTCGGGTTCATTCTAGGCATAATTCTTGCAATTGATTTCCGAATGATGTTCTATATGCTCTTCAGCAAAAACCCTGGAACTTTCTGCATACCCCTATTCATCGCTATCGGTGTTCTGGCACTTGCATGGTTCATAGACCCTACTCTGACAGTCTTCTTTACGACACTTCTCGTTGGCTTTGGAGGAACAGCCGCGTTCAGCGGCGCTACAAGGGTAATCGGTGGCGGGGGCGGAACAGCTGGCGGCGGCTTCAGCTACAGACTAAGCCGACCAAATAAAGGTGAAATAAAATGGGCAGCACAAGTACTGCGATTATCTGCGTAGGACTCGTAGCTCTTATCGGAATCGGTGGTGTTGCAGGATTCTACTTCATAACCTACAACTCGCTGGTAACTTCGAGATGGGATGTTGATTTTAAATATCAAAACATAATCACGCAGTATCAGCGCAAGTATGATCTCATTCCGCAACTAACCGACTTGGTAATAAGCTACACTGATCAAATGACGGAATGGATAACTAACCTTACCGCGATGCAAACTGAATGGCTGGAAATATTAGTGAGTGGCGGTGTTGGAGACCAAGCAAACGCTTCAGACGAACTAGACAATTACTTCACACTCTTCATCGCAGAAGCTGAAACTTACCCAAACATCAACTTTGATACGCTCTGGGTCAACTTGATGACAGAGATTACTGGTACCGAAAACCGCATCACTAATGCGAAACTTGATTACAACGCAGCAATCAATGCATTCAATATCAGGGTCTCAACTATTCCAGGTTCCTTCATCGCTCCATCACTCGGACTATTTCCTGGCATGTTTACACCTTGGTAGATGCTCCAGCTCCCTAGAGACACGACCTAGCCGTGGCAGGATTCGTTTCCTGCCACAACTCGTTTCTTTCTTGGTCTTACTCAATTGACATTAGGTTCAATGGAAGGGGTTTGTCTTTTGCTGGGGAGTTCGCTACTATTCAGAAGGATCCAGTGAAAGTGAAGAGGTTCCCTTTAACGGAATCTCCAGCCAGAGAAGAAGATGATGTAGGCAATTACTTCCTCGAAATACCTTCTAATTGGTTCGTCAGTGTAGCCAATTGTGGACCGTCTGCTGTCCATTATCCTCTCATCGTCTAGATGGATTTGAGTGGAACCCGTAGAGGACCTAATTCGGCTGGAATCGATGCGAGCAATTGTAGATCGTCTGTCGTCTAGTGCTCTGTCACGTTCAATGTAGCCAATGGTACTACGCCTACTATCCATCACTCTTCCTCTATCCACGTAGCCTAATGTACTTCCAGTGCTACTCTGAATTCTACCGTGAGAGATTCTCGCTACAGTTGATCGACGACTATCCATAACTCTCATGAGATATCCCAACAACCTGCCGATGCTGATAATCTTATTTATTTTCTCCGTTTTCTAGAAGCCGCAAAGATTCTTAAGAATGAAAACTCAACTGAACTAGCTATCGGATTCTGTGAGGATAATCCATGGCTGTCAAAGTGTTAGGTATCTGCGGCTCACCAAAGCAGACCAAATCGAGTTCTGAATTCCTGCTAACCAAAGCATTGGAAGCAGCGGATAAGGTAGAAGGTGTGGAAACCGAGTTGCTTCGCCTTGCAGACCATACAATTCTCACATGCACTGGATGCGACAACTGTGTTCGCCAGAAGCCCTGTCCCGAAGATGCAAAGGACGATATTCCAAAGATTCTAGCGAAAATGCAAGCTGCTGACGCACTAATATTCTCCAGCCCCTCCTACTGGTGCACGGTCCCAGGCTTGCTTAAGAATCTGATGGATCGGTCTAGGACACTGAAAATGAAAGACCATGGTCTTCGCGACAAGGTAGTGGGAGTAATCACTGCGGCAGGTCTTCGTCATGGTGGCCAAGAAACCACTGCAAATACCATCATCAGTTATGCACTAGCTCAGGGTATGATTGTAGCTGGTGGTGTGGGCAACCCGGTCAAAGAATCTTGGGCGGGAATGACTGGACTCCAGAGTGAAGGATTCACTTGGCGCGGCACACCGAAAGACGAGATTGCCATCAGAAACAGCCAGCTAGTAGGAGAGCGCATCACTCGTCTAGCCGTTCAACTCAAACAGGAATAGAACCTTCTCGTCAATTGGCGAGGCTTCCACAACCTACTCGTTACCTACTTTGTATCCAGCCTCTTCCCAAGCCCTCCTCATCACTGGGTTTAACCTGAGAAAAGTATCCACTACTTCTTTAGGAACGCGGTTAAGGGGACATGAAAAATTCACACAACGAATACAACTCTTCAATCGTAGACCAGCAAAGAAGACTAAGATACCCAAAGAGGATAACAAAAAGAAGGAATATTGACCTCCAACGGCCATAAAGGGAAGAGGATACGTTACGAAGATGATAATGCCAAGCATGAACTGGAGCTTTTCCCATCGACTCATCGGACCCGGATTGAACTTCCATATCTTTAGGAGCCCGTAGTTAGCGTGGCAACGAAGGCTTCGACCTTCTTCAGCATAGTAGGGGCAATGACTACAAAGAATACGATTCTCCCAAATCTGCAAGAAGAACACAATATACAGGGCCCAGCCTATCAAGAACCAGCCAAACCCTGCTAGGATAACTCCCATGAATGCGGGGGTGGCGCAGAAAAGGAATAATACAGCGAATCGGATTAGGGATCGTCGTTGGAACTGGCACTCGACGCTGTCCTTGATGGAGCAATCACTACATCCTGCAGGGCTGCGTCGTAGACAAATGTCCTGATCTGCTTCATGTTCGGGCATCTTGTTTCACCTCAACTCTCTTTAGGTGAATCTTCGGTCACTCCTGTCAACCATCGACTGGGAAGCCGCCACATTATCAGGAGGAGTAGGAGAAAGGCAATAGTTCCTACAAGACCTGCTTCAGGTCCTGTTGTTCCACCAGTAATTATATCCCATCCAAAATTCTGGACATTGTAAAGTCCCTGACTAATAGCGCCAAAACCAACTATATGATACTGGATGAAGTTCCATCCAAAGTGAATACCAATGGGGAGCCAGAGGGTTTTAGTCTTAACAAAGGACCAGCCTAATAACACTCCACCAAGACAAAGGTTCAGCACCATAATCGCAGAAAGTTGTACTGAGAGGGATTGTGTCACAATACTGGGCAAATGTTGAAAGGCAAACATAATCGCTGAACATATTACAGCAAGGAATATCGATAAGCTAGTGTTTAGGTTCTGTTGGATATAACCTCGCCCTACAAGTTCCTCAACAAACGCTACAAGGCACTGCCAAACCACATAGACAGCCAGCATTCCTCCCACCAGCATTCCCTGCTCTACCGAATAAATCGCTGCTAGACCCACCCACCCTAAAGCAATCTCCAAAGCTACAATTATTGCAATCATCCCGCTGCCAAGAACAAGTCCTGTCAAGAGTCCAAGCCACCATCTTTTTGAGAGGCGAAGACCGAGATTTTCTGGTAGTTGCCTATCGACAAAAAGCCATAACAGAAGGCACAACAATAATGTTAGAAAGTAGTAGAGGGTTCCAATCAATTCATTGAAAATTGAAGCAACGAGTAGTATTAGGGAAATCATGAACATAAGAACTGCTGTCAGCCAGCGTGGAAGCATAGGCTCGCCAAAGCTTGTCATGTTCGGCTCATTGTATCGTCTAACCCCAAAAGATTTTAGGAGACGATAATGTCTCCGCGTTTCAGCCCCTCAGTATCGTCCGGTTAATGGGGAAACAACTAGATGCGTAAAGTAATAATCACCGCTGATAGGTCCCTATGTAAAGGCTGCGGAATCTGTATTCTTCTCTGCCCTGCTAAGATTCTTGAAGCCGGAAAACTAACTATCTGGGGTGGGCGCAGCCCGCGTCTCTGTCAAGGAGGCGAGACCAAATGTATGCTAGTTCGAGGGGAGAAAGGCGTGGCGTGCCGTCGTTGTGAAAAACGGTGTCCAGACGCTGCAATCAATGTTGAGGTGGTGGAAGGTTGAAACCAGGGTTGTACTTCATCGATGGCGGTAGAGCATGTGCTGAGGGGGCGCTCTACGCGGGGTGCCGCTTCTTCGCTGGATACCCAATCACACCAGCGACCAGCATCGTAGAGAGGATGGCAAAACGTCTACCTCAAGTACGTGGCCACTACGTGCAGATGGAGGATGAAATCGCCTCTATGGCGGCAATCATTGGCGCCTCCTGGGCTGGTGGAAAAGCTATGACCGCTACATCTGGACCCGGTTTCAGTTTGATGCAAGAAAACCTCGGTTACGCCTACCTTACCGAAACTCCACTCGTCCTAGTGGACACTCAACGCTCAGGACCTAGTACCGGTCAAGCCACGATGCCAAGTCAACAAGATGTGATGCAAGCACGCTATGGTACCCACGGCGATATTGCTCCGATCGCTTTTGTACCTTGGTCAGTTCAAGAGATGTTTGACTTCACGGTCAATGCCTTTAACTATTCTGAACAGTTCCGCACACCAGTCCTCCTTATGGCAGACGGCGCAGTTAGCTATATGCGCGAACCACTCCAGATACCAAAACAAGAAGAACTGCCTTTAGTTAATCGGCGTCGCCTGACCTCAAAGCATCCTAGGTCAGACGAGATTTTTCTCCGTTACGAGATGCCCCAGTTCGGTGACAATCAGGATATTCTGGTCACTGGATCCGCTCACCGTCCCACAGGAGTGAGAGATTATTCTCCCAGATATCACCGTGCCACTATTCACTGGCTCTTTAAAAAGCAAAAGGAAGCTGGCAAGGCACTCCAACAAGAAGGGTTAGATCTTGAAGCACGCAACCTTAATGGTGCAGACACAGTGATTGTCAGCTTCGGTGCAGCGGCACGACCTTCTTATCAAGCCGTGCTTGCAGCACAGAAAGAAGGTGAAGCCATCGGCTTCGTCCGCCTCAAGACGCTTTGGCCCTTCCCAGAAGAACAACTAACTCACCTTTTCAAAGATGTGAAGCGAATTTTCGTAGTCGAAATGAACATGGGTATGGTGATACGGGAAATCCAACGAGTAGGGTGCCAAGCTCAGGTGATAGGTATACCCAAGGTTGGCGGTGAAATCCACCGCTCTAGCGAAATACTCCAACAAATCAGAGGAGAGCTACCAATTGAGCCAACAGACAAAACCTCTAGGTAAGCAACAACAATACTATCGTAAGAAGTACCTGCGTAATCTTCCGACAGCCTTCTGCACGGGCTGCGGTAACGGTACGATTCTAGGCTGCTTCGTCCGAGCAGTGGATGCTTTGGTTACAGGGAAGCGGCTACGCCAACGTGACCTACTCTGCGTCTCTGGAATAGGCTGTTCAGCATGGATTCCTAGCCCCTACTTCAAGGGAGACACTCTTCACACAACACATGGCAGGGCTATTGCATTTGCCACCGGCGCAAAAATTATGAATCCCAAACTCGACGTTGTTGTCTTCACGGGTGACGGGGACGGAGCTGCAATCGGTGGTAATCACCTCATTCACGCCGCGCGCCGCAACATTCCTTTGAAAGTGATTCTAGTAAACAACATGATTTATGGTATGACTGGTGGTCAATCTGCTCCGACAACCCCAATGGGTGTTCGCTCCTCCACATATCAGAGACATCCTGAACATGCATTCGATCTTTGCCGCCTGGTTCTTGGTGCTGGAGCTAGTTATGTGGCGAGATGGACCACCTACCATATAGACGATGTTATTGCATCAATACAGGAGGCGCTTCTACACCCAGGGTTTGCGTTCATTGAGATTGTGTCGCAGTGCCCCACCTACGCAGCCCAATTTTTTACAGAGTACAAAACCTCATTATCTCCTGAAGAGCGAGAGCGGTTTCAGCGTAATCCCGGCGCATGGATGCTAAAAGCCCTTAAGGGAAAAAGAACAGGTAAAGTTCTTGGTCACCCCCGCTATGAACTCGCCCTGAAGGGTCGCACCATTGAACTTGGCGTTTTCATTAAAGAAGAACGTACTACCCTAACGGAGGCTCTTCAATCCCTTTGGAAATAAAACGGCGAAGGTGAATGATTGATGCACATAACTATACGATTAGCTGGCTACGGTGGATATGGTGTGGTAACAGCTAGCCGAATTCTCGGACTCGCATTCACTCAGCAAGATTATCACACACTGCAAACCGAATCCCATGGGGCAGCAGCTCGTGGGGGTTCCTGCATCGCAGACCTCACAGTTTCCTCTAATCCTATTTTTGAACTTGGCTTCGACCGACCCGATATACTTGCCACGCTCACAGCCTCTGCCTTCTTGAAATGTTGTTCTATTAGCGCTGATCTGAGCAGTAACCTCTTAATAATCGAGTCCGACCTCCTCAGCAGTCCATCAATACAATCGACATTAAAAACCCTCAAACAAGAGGGCTCCACCCAGATTTTTCAAACAGAGCTGAGCAAAATTACAGAGGAGCTAGGACACGTAAGGTATCTAGGAGTTGCTTCACTTGGAGCTATTACCGAAGTTGATGATAGGATTAATATCGAGATGCTGGAAAAAACTGTTCGAAGCGATGTGAAGCTAAAACGGTTTGCCAAAGAAAACCTACACGCACTTCACCGCGGCGCTGAACTTGTGAACCCATACTAGAGAAATATTGTGTGACGCACCAAGGTTGGCAGTTCAACATGCCTCAAATAAGGAACTATTTTGCCCTCATTGTTGCCGCTGTCTGTTTTGGTACCATCCCGATTTTTTCAAGTTACCTAACCGGCCTCTACGGCGTTCCTTCTCTCCAACAAGCTTTTTTCCGTGTGTTTTTCACTGTAATTTTTCTCTTCATCGGTATAGGAATCTTTCATTCTTTTCGTGGCTTGAAGCTTGAACGAAAACACCTTCCCTCTTTTCTTCTCTACGGGCTAATCGGTATAGCCACCTCGATTATCGCATACATAACGGCGATTGCGATTGGTACTCCTGTTGTAGTCGCAGTCTCTTTGACATACCTTTATCCTGCAATAACGCTTCTTCTCGCCAGGTGGGTCTTGAAAGAGCCCTTAAACCGCGTCCGCCTCATAGCCGTACCATTATCCGTTGGTGGCGCAATCATCGTCTCACTCCCATTAGAGATTACAGCTAGCCCAGTGCCAGTTGTTGGCATTATTCTAGCAGTAGCTAACGGAATCTTTGCTGCGTTCTATGTTATCTTCGGTCGGAAATGGGGTGGTCACGAAGGTTACAATCCTTCAATGACAACATTTTGGGGATACCTCTTTGCACTGCTGTGGATGATTCCCTTGATTTTCTCCATCAACCTCGTGGTTACAGATCCTCTAGTCAGTGGTTTCCATTTCCTATTGCCACTCCCTGCGTGGTTACTCTTGATAGGCTTCGCCTTTGTAAGCACCACAATCCCTTATACGCTCGTCAATATTGGCTTGGAGGGCATCGACGCTTCCGCTGCGTCAATTATCCTCCTCCTTGATCCCATTAGTGCTGTCGTAATGGCTTACTTCTTTTTGGGACAGGCAGTCGCTTTCTGGCAGTTCATTGGCGCAGTTCTCATACTCCTCGCAACTACTCTTATCGCTATCGAGCCTAGACTTGTTGCACGCTCCAAAAACCTTTAATAGCCTAAACACCCGATATACATTGTGTGACAAGGTATGGTGGTAAACGATGCATAAACAATGCCGGTTTCCACAAATCTTATTACCACCATAGAAAGCCGCGATGAAGGCGAGAAACAATGACAGAAGAACTAGGCATAGAAATAGTTGAAGGCTACCGCGAAGATCTCGCTTCACGAATAGCCGACATGTTTAACGGATGGGATGAATTGTGGCCTGGTGGCTTCACAGGAGGCGTCCCATACACCGCAGAACGAGTACACAAAATCTACTCCAAAATGCGGGCAATCACGATTCTAATAGCAATGGACAAAGACAAACCTGTTGGTTTTCTTTCTCTACTACAACACTGGCGAGACCCCGAAGCCGCCTATATCGGACTCCTCGGGGTTTCCCCAGAAGCCCTAAAGAAAAAGGTAGGCAAACGCCTCCTCCTACGAAGCATTGCCATCGCCACCGAAAAGGGCTATCTTCGCGTAGACCTGAACACATGGGCTGGAAACCTTCGCGCGGTTCCTCTCTACAAGAAAATTGGGCTGATGTGGAATCCTGAAACAGATGGTGTTTATCTCCAAGGCTGGATTTCTGGAATCCTTCAACATCCTCTGTGTGCTCCGTTTTTCCAGAAGCACTCTGACCCAGCGGCATGGTATGATCTTCAGCAACGGGAACTCACTCAAGCCCCTGATGATATGAAGGAAGGAAAGATGAATGTCTTTATCTACGAGTTCAAAGCGGGGGAGGATAATCTCAGGGTTATTGTTGATCGATATGCTCGAGCCATAACAGGAATAGAGCGAATCATCGATGGAGAGCGCCTAAAGGTCAATGCACGCGTACCTGACCAATTAACCCTTTGCGGTATTCCCTCCTCATACTTGCTTGAAATTACAAACGAGACAAAGGAGGATATTGAACTCTCCGTTTCGCTAGAGGGTTTCGATGCACTTCACTTTGAAGAAAAATATGAAAATACCATGAAGGTTCCTGCTGGAAAATCCTCGGTTTGGTCAGTGCCCTTCCATCTTGATTCCTCGGCAGTCGTCTTCCGTAAAGAACTAAAATCTCCATCAATTAAAGCCGAGTTGAAGCTAGCCGAAACCGAATTTATACTACACACTGGTTTGAAGATAAAACCCGCTGCCGAAATAAGTACGCAATTTGGCGAAACACGAATAGTACCAGGGGGTACAACGCAGCTCCCCCTCACAATCACAAGTAATGCCTCCACATCTCTTCGAGGAAAACTTCGTTTCGACACCCCAAGTGCATCTCTTACTGTATCGCCGATGGAATACGATGTAGAGCTTACACCAGAGGGGCTCTCTGGTGCAGTGATTGAGGTTTCTGCCAAGAAGGATTCGCCTCCTGGGACATATGATCTGTTGGCTGCACTCCACCTTCAAGAAAAGACCAGCAAGGGTTTGAAGGTGACCACAAGGAAATATCGCATACCAATCTATTGCATCCCAGAGGGAGGAGTGACTGTAGGCGAAGATGACCGTACGCGCGAACTCCATGTTGTTAGCACGGATTACTCTACTCGTATCGCTCGGGAAGGTGGTCAAATACAAATCCTTAGCCAACTAGAACAAGTCCCTTCACTAGTACTAAGGAATGAAGTAGGGCCTCCCTTTGGCCTCAGTCCTTTCCGATTCGCTGAACAAGAAATAGATATTGACCAATCTAATTCATCAACAATCGTTTCACTAACCGCAGTTCACCCAGAACGCCCCCTCAAGATAGTAACCAGACTCACATTCCCTCATAACTCTTCTCAAATTTCCCAGGAAACATTAGTGAGAAACACTAGTAACGAAGAACATAGTTTCCAACTAAGACTCATAGGTCCAGGAGGAGGAATATCCCTAAGCACTGGAACAGCCATCATCCCCTTGGCATCTGGTATTGTCGAAGGACCAACTACTAGTAGCTTAGTGAGCTATCCCTCCATTCAAACTAGTCCAGAAGTCTTTGGCGAAGAATGGGTCGCCATCAAGGGAGAATCACTAACAATTGGTCAGGTATGGGATCCTGAGAACCTAGAAGAAATATATGTGAATACCGGGCGTATCAGCCAAATCCAGTATCGCCAAGTTACTCTAGGGCCTGGTGAACAGAAGTGCCTCTCAAGAATTTGGCACATTGCGGGTGCGCCAGACTGGACCACAATCCAACGAGTTTGGCAGGAAAAAATCAAGCATCAAATTCCCCAATTAAGCGAGTTGCGAGAGCCCACCGAGACTACGCCGGTTCTACGGATTACTCCCCCAACAATCGTGCTTTCTCACAGGCAAAAAGTTAGTCGCGAATTCCCGATTCGATATCAAGCGAATTCACCCTTGTCAGGTCCCCTATCCATTGAACCTCTGAAGGAATGGTCCACTAAGCTAGAGCTTCTCGACACAGAAAGCGATACCTCACCTATCATGCTTTCCGAAATAACCAGTAACAACCTCCCCAACCTCCGCTTAACACTATCACCAACTAAATCTACACCTGATAGATTCGCTCTCTTCAAGGCAAATATGGCTTGGCAGACTCCTGTTCTAACACGCCAATCTTTCTCGATTGTTCAACTAGGCACAGCAGGTAGCAAGGTCGGCATCTCAGAGGAGCGCGAAGAGGACTTGAGAGTGTTTCGAGTGAAAAATGGTATACTCGAGTTTGCAGTGTCACCAGACTTCGGAGGATGCCTTTACTCACTAAAGAATCATCAAGGAACAGAAATGCTCTGCTCAGCGTACCCAACACCGCAGCCAAAAATATTCATACAGAACTATTATGGTGGAATTCAATCAGTCATATCAGGGGTGGATGAGGATTTCTTACAAGCAAAGACAAATAGGGAAAAAATGGATGCCACCCCTTGCACATTGGGAAAACTCTGGAAGGGTGTCGAAGTATCTTGGCGGAGTGAGTTGCAACCTGTCTGTCGAGGTGCAGAGTTCAAAATACGATATCTCACGGCACCCGGAAGTCCACTGATACTGATGGACTGGCATTTCATAAACAAAACATCAGCTCCACTCCGGCTGTTCACAGTACAATTAATGGATGTCGGCTTTAATGGCAGTGTGCATGAAACTGTACTGCAGGCAAGGTGGGATAATGGCTTCACTGAGATTAGGCCCAGTCCAACACCTGCAGCTTTCACACCAGACACAGGCGTTGCTTGGCTTAGACGAGAATCTTCAGAATCTGATTCTCCAGAGGGATTGGCGTTTCTCACAGCTGGGCGAAGAAAGACATTGCTTGTAATCCATATTGGGATGGCTGCATGGATTGGTAGTTTCGATGCTAACCTCTGGCTCAGACCAGGAGAAGAACGAGTCCAGCGCTGTTGCCTTGTCGTCAACCCACCAAATGGAGAAGAACTCGAAGGAATCCAGCAAATCCTGCATGATCTGTGAAATACTTCTGCATCACAACATCTGTGAAGTACTTAAGCATAGGATGCTCCAAGTCTACATGGAGTTGTGATCATTGAGTCTTCCCAAAGGCAAGCTCGGGTTTGCAGATTTAGAGCGGTTAGTGTTTCGACATCTTCCACGAGTGAATGATTCACGTGAAGTTCCCCTAGATTTCACAGCAGCCCCAGCTTCTGGTAATCTTGTCGTAGCCTCTGATCCAGTAATTGGAGTTCCTCTAGAGTATTATGGGTTCTTTGCAGTTCACTACTCAGCAGCAGATGTCTCCATGTCACGTGCAGTTCCCAAGTACCTTACTTTAGGCGTCTATTACCCTCCGGGTACACCAGAGAAATGGTTGAAAAGTAATATGCGCCAACTTGGAAAAGCAGCCCGACAACTTGATATACGCATTCTCGGCGGCCACACAGGAGGCTACGACGGCCTCACGCTCCCCATTATCTCCACGACTTGTTTTGGCTTTTTCCCTGAAAAGTCACAAGCACCACGCCCTGTTAAACCCGGAGATTCCCTAATTGCAGTAGGTTCTGTCGGTAGAGAGACCCTCTGGTTTCTAGCAAATGTCGAACCTGAAAAGGTCGATGAGGTATTGCGAAGAAGGAAGCGCAAACAAGTAGCACGGGATTTGAGCCAATTTGACGTCGCATCAGTTGTCATTTCTCTCTCCTATCAGGAAATACTCCTAATGCATGATTTAGCAGAAGGAGGGCTAGCAACGGCTGTAAGTGAACTGAGCGAAGCTACTGATCTCGGTCTAATCCTCCATTACGATGCGATTCCTTGGGATGAAGCCATCATCACCCTCTGTACCAATCTTGGCTGGAACCCGCTTCACTGCTCCTCCTTTGGAAGCTTTCTAATAGCTACTCCAAAAGATGGAGCCTCTGAGATCTTGAGTAGAATCAAACAACAAAATCGCCCCGCGGCAATCATCGGCGAGTTTACCAAAGACCACCAAACTCTACTTGACCGTGACGGAAGAATAACTCCCTTATCAATGGGACACGACCCTTACAAGGATTATACTATCAGATTAACCTAACCAGACCTCTGTTGAACCCGTTTTGCATGAAAGACAAGAAATGCGCCTAGACTCCTTGAGAGCCATCTCTTACCCCAGCATTCCTCAAGTCGTGCTAGGATAGGTAAGAATCGGGTTGGTGTGAATGTGGGTGCATAGACAGACCCACGGTACCCAAGAGCAGCAAAGGACGCTCGATGGAGTAAACTAGTGACTTCCCATGGGGTTAGAAACCGTGCATAAGCGAAGATGTCTTTCCGGGCAAAAGTTCGAATTCTTCGTTCCATCCCCCAGATGCTTGTAGATGATAAGATACCAAGTACAAGTTTCCCACAAGAACGTAAAGTCTTGTGAATACCTTCAAGCATCAGTAAAGGATTTGGTACGAACTCTAATACTGTAATCCCCGAAACCAAATCGGCTATTCCCTCTCTGAAGGGTAGGCACTCACCATCGGCAAGTACAAACTCTGCACGTGGATTGGTATACAATTTCTCTCTAGCGACTGCTATCATCCGCCATGAAAGATCAACGCCGACAGTATAAGCGCCCCTTTGAATCAACAACTCCATGGACATGCCGGATCCTGCGCCGAGATCCACTGCAATTCCTTCAATACAGTTAGGCAACGTCGAGTCAATCGCTGCAGATTCTACCTCCCAGACATATTTTCCGAGTGGTGTTGAGTACCAAACATCATAAAAGCGAGCGATACTTCCGAATGCTGTTCCAACAGCCACCTTGTGTTCCTTTGAGGCAGATTGGTTATTCGCCAATACACTCACCGCTATGTCTTTCACAAATAAGCCGCACCCGCTTAACAATGGTCTTCGGATTATCACCAAACACCACAACAAGGGCCTCAAGCCCATGAGCACCCTGATCATACAGGACTTTTGGAACATAACCAAGTGTCTCCAAAGCCGTTAGGGTTAGACAACTTGGAGGAGATTGATTTCTTGGCCACCGAAACTCCGCTGGTTCCAATCCTTGTGCCTGACCCGCTGCTATAATCTCAGAAGTACAACGGAGAGAAATCGCTGACCGGATTGAAGGCTCCAGTTTGTGGGCTGCTAATACGACAGGACCCATGAATGGTGCCCAACCAAAATCGATATCGCCACAGGCTTTTGGTCGTCCACGTACTAGGATTATGCGTCCGGTGAGTCCTGCCACCTCTTCTTGTTGGACAGCATCGGGTAGACAGTAGACGATGTTGCTGCCAACCTCTGGAACTAGTCTATCAAATCCCTGTAGGCTTTCCAAAGCTGCAACACTGTTAGCCAGTTGGGTGACCACCTCCATTCTAGTCAAATCCTGCATGATAACACCTCGGCCGCTTGCTACTGTAGCTCTTTAGAATCTTATTACTCCTCCATTAACAGAGCTAAAAAGAAGGAATAAAGGCTTTTATAACAGGGCAGTCAGAACTAGAAACAACACTCCTAGGAAGTGTAGAAATGCAAGGAAAAGGGTCAGTTTCACTCAATATTGCAACCGTCGGTATTATGAGTGCATTAATGGCTGTTCTGTCATATGCAAGCATCGTTGTTCCCCCGCCTTTGGGAAGCATCGACGCATCGTCAGTCCTTATCTTCGTAGTTGCTATACTTTATGGTCCTGTTTTAGGCGTTTCAATAACATGTATCGGTCAGTTCGTGGGCAAGGGGTTACTGATTAGCTTCTATGGATATCCCGCTGTTTTCATTCCAGGTGTCGTCGCGGTAAGGGGAGTTGAAGCCCTCATTGTAGGATTCATCAGCCGCAAGATGTTCGAAGGAGGATATGGTCTTGAAGCCTTAGCGATGATAATCGGCGTTCTATGGGAGACTGTAGGCTTTGTGGTTGCCGATATCTACCTGTTCGGTGCTGCAGGATTAGCTACTATTTTCACATTTGTGGATTTTGTCTGGGTACCTTTCGGAATAGCTGCCATTGCCTATGTTCGAACTGCTTTCAAAGCTAGATACCTAGATGAAGAATTGGGTCTCATAGGGTCAGGGACTAGATGGGGACTTCTTATCGGAAGTGTAGTATTCATCGTTTGCTGCTGGGCTCTCATTTTCCTAGCTGGAGCTACAGGGTTCTTGATGGGACCACTCTTTCCAACTAGCTGATTTGACTTCACAGAACATGTCCAGAAAGAATCGAAATACATTCCCTCATGTAAAACACTCAATGCCTCAGTCGGTATTCTACAGAAGGTGAAAGATGGATGCGTCGTTCTATTGGTAAAACAATCGTGGAGCTGATTCATGCTGATATTACTGATTTAGCTACTGACGCGATTGTGAACGCAGCAAACGAGGAACTCCAACTGGGTGGGGGTGTTGCGGGTGCCATTCGCAGGCGAGGCGGTTCAGCCATCCAAAGAGAATGCGACGATATTGGGGGAACTCCAGTGGGGACAGCAGTTATCACGACTGGCGGAAACCTGAAAGCTCGTTTCGTAATTCACTGCGTTGGCCCTAGGTGGGGAGAAGGGCAAGAGGACGAAAAGTTGGCAAACGCTATTCTCAGCGCGCTCAAGCTAGCAGATGGTCGTCAGTTTCGCAGTATAGCATTCCCCGCAATAAGCACTGGAATCTTTGGCTTCCCCAAGGATCGAGCAGCACAAGTTATTCTTTCCACTACAATCGACTACCTAAAGCAGGGCATCTCCAAGCTGCGTCGTGTCATCTTCTGTCTTTATGACCCCTCCTCGTTCGATATCTTCAAACAAGTAATGGAACGCCTGACACCTTGCTAATCAAGTAGGACACATGCCAGTTCCAGAAAGGCTAAATGCAGCCTCAGAACAAAACAAGAGCATCGGTGAATTATTTGTCGACACCAAAGCCTCCCCTTGAACGTGTGGTTCTTCCTTTTTCAGCTATAGTTAACCACGAGCCTCTCAAGTTAGCCCTCCTGCTCAATGCCGTTAATCCCCGAATTGGTGGACTCTTAATTTCTGGTCCAAAAGGGACGGGAAAAACTACGATTGTCAGAGCGCTTGCTGCCCTGCTCCCTGAAATTCCTTCTGTAAAGGGGTGTGTCTTCCAATGCAATCCCGAGGAATCAATGAATCTCTGCACGTCCTGCAAAGATAAACTCAAAAAAAGGGGGAAGCTGCTTAAGGAGATGCGACGAATGCGTGTCGTCGACCTTCCATTAAGCGCGACAGAAGATCGAGTGGTGGGCAGTCTCGATGTAGAACGCGCAATCAGAGAAGGTATAGCCGCTCTAAAGCCTGGAATCATGGCTTCTGCCAACCAAATGATTCTCTATATCGACGAAATCAACTTACTCCCTGATCACTTGGTAGATGCATTGTTAGATGCGGCTGCCACTGGAATCAACGTAGTCGAGCGGGAAGGCATTTCTGTCAGTCACCCTGCCCAGTTCATTTTCCTAGGCTCTATGAATCCAGAAGAGGGTGAGCTAAGACCTCAACTACTGGACAGGTTTCCCCTAAGTGTATCCATCGAACGTCCATTCTCGGTTGAGGAGAGAATCGATATCATCAAATTAAATCTCGATTTTGACAGAGACCCCGAAGAACTTCGTGCTCAATACAAAGACGAAGAAGCCAAAATCCGAGAAGAAATCGTTGAAGCCCGAAAACGAATACCCGAAGTGAAGGTTCCCGACCAGATAATGCAGGCTATCGCCTATATGTGCTCAAAATTACTCGTCGATGGTGTAAGACCTGACATCGTTATCGCCAAAGCTGCCATGGCATATGCAGCGCTGGACGGACGAGTAGAAGTTACCATGGAAGACGTACAAGTTGTTTCACATCTTGCCCTCGGTCACCGAACTCGTCAGAGGGGCATTCTTGAACCTCCCACCAGAGAGGGTATTATTGCCGCTTTGACTGAAGCACGAAAAAAAGCGGTCTCTGAAGACCCGAGAGGTCGGGTCCAAGCAGAGCGAATGAAAGAGGAGCGCAGCAGTCTCCTACAGAAGATTAAACGATTCCACTCAGTAAAAGACCAGGAACAAGGCGAACGCCACCAAGGACGGTCACCTAGGCGAAGGCCTGGAGGACGTATATCATGGACCGGCTTTGTCTGCTTCTATATTGTCCTAGCAGCTGCCTTTAGCATCTTGCTATCAATGTTGTTACCTTTCCTCTTCCCCGCTAGCATAGTACTAGGGGGGTTGATGGCTGCAGGTCTACTCGCGCTCTTTGAAAGAGTGCTTAGACATGCAGGGCGCCCTGGGTTCATCATGCCAACCACCACTAGTGGAGGAAGTCCACCAGGCGGGAGAGGGAAGTTTAAGCGTGCAACTCACAAGGGATCCTCCCAGTCATCGCCAACAACAGCGGCTGCCCCACCATC
>JAEOTB010000019.1 GCA_016840065.1 Candidatus Hermodarchaeota archaeon
CACAAGATTCGTGTTGTCACCGAGAATGGCATTGAATGGAAAGCTGTGAAAGATTTAGTGAAGGGCGATTGGTTAGTAATCAAACGTGGAGGGTATCACGGAATAGACTCCTCACTACCACCTTGTCCTGACCAGCATCATAATGCTGCACCTATTTCCCTACCAAAAACAATGACACCAGCTCTTGGCGAATTGGTAGGGTATTTCATTGGAGATGGATGCCTCTCTCCACTAAACAGAGAAAGAGAACGGTTGGTGTTCTCTGTTCCTCACAATACACCTGATGTTACCGAGTGGATTGAGAGATATCTGAAAGGATTGGGTTTAAACCCGCGTCGGGAACAGAAAGGAGAAGAGGCTGCGTGGAGTATTGTAGTTCGGAGTGTTACTCTTGGTGAATGGTGGCACAAAGCTGGTCTAGATAAAAGAGGAAGTCTTGAAGCAGAAATTCCTCAGATTATTATGTCTTCCTCAAAGGAAACCGTTTGCGCGTTTTTCAGAGGCCTTTTCGAAGCGGATGGGAGTGTTCACACAGACGGGTACCCACAACTATCTAGCATTTCTGAGAAATTAATCATGCAGACACAACAGCTTCTGCTAGCTTTAGGCATCGTTTCCAATAAACACAAGATTACTGATAGAAGCGGTGCTTATGGTTCTAATCTAGTATATGTTCTAACAGTTACTCATAGGCCAAGTGTACTCGTGTTTTCCGAATTAATAGGCTTTAAGAGCGAAAGAAAACGAATGAGACTTTCAAGCCGCATCAAGAAGGTCATCGGAGCTCTAAGTGACCCGATTCCTTATGCTGGTTCTTTAATCAGCCGCTATTACACACCTCCAGGTAGAGGTAGCGGAAAAAACCGTGGTCCCCGATCCTCTAATCCAACAATAGGCAGAGAGTTGACTCGTTACATACGAGGTGAAAGGTACCCTCATCGCCAGCGCTTACTCTCTTTAGCCGAAAAGATGGAAGAACTGAAGCCAATTCTCTCTGATGAAGTAATGAGAGACGACTTTGTATACGTCCGCATAACGGATGTTGAACATAAAGAGGCCTTCACCGGTGAAATCGAAGTAGTCGGCTCTGAGTATGTAGCAAACGGATTTTTAGTACACAATAAACGAAGGGGGGCTAACATGGGTGTGCTCCGCATCGATCACCCAGATATTCTCGAGTTCATTCGCTGTAAGGCAGACAAGGTTTCCTACAGAAACTTCAACATCAGCGTCGCTGTCACCGATAAGTTCATGGAAGCCTACTTCGCCGACAAAGAGTACGAGCTCATCGACCCCCACACGAGAAAGGCCACCGAGAAAATTTCTGCCCGTTTTGTCTTTGAGCAAATCGCTCACTATGCTTGGCTCACTGGAGACCCGGGTATCCTCTTCATCGATCGAATCAACCAAGCCCATCCACTCAAGGGAGAAGAAATCGAAGCGACAAATCCATGTGGTGAGGTTCCACTCCTTGGTCATGAGTGTTGTGTGCTTGGGAGTATTAACCTCGCTAAGTTTGTTAAAGATGGTAAGGTGGATTACAAGCACCTTGGCGAAATAGTCGCGCTTGGAGTTAGGTTTTTGGATAATGTTGTCGATGCAAACAAGTATCCCTTTAACGAGATTTCAATTAAGGCGAAGGCAGGTCGAAAGATCGGATTGGGTATTATGGGCTTTGCTGAGATGTTAATCCAGCTGGGCGTTCCTTATGCTTCTAAGGAGGGACTGCAATGGGCACGGGACATAATGAGTTTTATTAACGAACGTGCGCGGAAAGCGTCAGCCAAGCTAGCCAAACTTCGTGGCAACTTTGAGCTGAAGGGATCGAGTAAGATACGCGCCAAGTATCGACGAAACGCAACCGTCAACACAATCGCCCCCACAGGCAGTATCGGAATCATCGCTGGAACCTCCAGCGGAATTGAACCACTCTTCGGAATCTCATATGTCCGGGTTCTCGCCGAGGGTGTTCAGCTCCACGAAACCAATAAGTACTTCGAACAAATGGCCAAAGCCAAAGGATTCTGGGACGATACATTGGCAAAAGAAATCGCCAAGACCGGATCAGTGCAGCACATCGACACCATCCCAGCCAAGGTGAAAGCCCTGTTCAAGACCGCTCACGAAATCAGTCCCAAACAACACGTACGAATGCAAGCAGCCTTCCAAGAACACGTTGACAACGCTGTGAGCAAGACCTGTAATCTGCCAAACTCCGCGACCCCAGAGGATATCAGGCGCATTTACCTGTTGGCTTGGGAGAGCGGATGCAAAGGAATCACGGTCTTCAGGGATGGTTGCCTAGACGAGCAGGTACTCTACAAGGGTGACACCTTGACCTGTGAGCTCGACGATCCGAGCTGCCCCTCCTGCAGCGGCTAAACAACTCCGGTCAAAAGATATATTTCCGTATTACGCAAGATTCCCTCCCATCCAATTGATAGAGGATTATATTGATGTCAGGTAACGGTATTTATGACGCAAAAGAAATCGTGAAAGGGCGTATCGCACTCAAAGCAGCGCCCCAGGTTATTCTCATTAAATCCAGGAATCTAGAAGAAATCGTAGCTGCCCTCAATGTCGCCGCAGAGCAAGGCTACTCGACGAAGGCTTGTTTCACTTCGCCCAGTAATCATGTACGAATAATTCTCGAAAGAACTGACGGCCCATACTAACACATGGGCTCAAGTTCTTTTTCTTTATCATTCCTAGAAGGCGCTGGGTATTCTTTTATCTCTACACACCTCATCAAGAAATGAGGTGCTTTGATAATGAGTGAAGCAATTTACAAAGCAGTGGATGTCATTCGTGGAGAAATACCCTTGAAAACAACACCCCAAGTGATTATGATTCGAGACTATAGCAACAGAATTCTCCTGCAGGCTGTAACCATTGCACTTGAACATGGATACAAGGTTATTGCCTCCTACACTCGGCCTGGTGGTTTCAGAAGTTGGACAAATTTGATTCTTGAAAGAGAAAAATAACACATTCAAGTATTGAATCGTTCACACTAGTCATAGAAGTATCTAATACACCTAGGCTTAGAATACGTGATTTACTGATATGAGGGATTCCTATCCAAGACAAATCACAAGGTGACACAGAGTTCCGAATAGTTAAGGCTAAGGTTGAGGATGCTCATCAAATGGCCTCACTGTTCAGACGGGTGTGGAGTGAGTTTGAAGACAGGTTGCCCCCTGGTCTGCTCGATGCCCGACGACCCACGACTGAAGAAGTCAAGGAGTGGATCAAACAAGACCCCTTCTTCATCGTGAAAATCAGTGGAGAGGTTGTAGGAGTTGTCGGCTGCTCCCTAGAAGATGATTCCTGTCAGCTAAAACGAATGGTGGTAGACCCCCGATACCGACGTCGAGGTATCGGAAGTGCACTCACCAAACGGGTGATTGATTACGCTAAACATCACCGTGCTAGGAAAGTTTGGTTAGATACCTTACCAGTTCTCACAGAGGCGATTGCTATGTATAGGAAACACGGTTTTGTCAGTAGCGGTTATCTTAGGGGCGCTCTCTGGGGCGCTGATGCAGAACTATACGAATTCGTCCTCCCTTCAAAGTAGATGGAATCTAATTTCTGAAAAGGTCCAGTAATAAATCATCTAAAGAAGCACCATCACTTTCTTATTGCAAACAACTGCGCATTAGATTGTCAGTAATCCACTCGTGCGTAAAATGTTAAAGTGAGTTCAAAGAATATATTCGCATTACATCTCTTAGATGTAATTGGAAGGAATGCAGCTGGGAACTACAATGCGTCCAAAAGTAGTTAGTATTGTGTTATTACTTACTTTGTTTACTTCATTTGTATGCGGTGCTTTACCATCGGTAATGAGGTATCCTAATCTAACCGTCGATAACGGGGCAAATACGGAAGCCCCTCTACAGCTTCAATCAAAACGCGGTGATTCACTCATTAAGGAATTCGATGATGCTGTGCAACAAGATGAAATTCCTCGAAATGACCTAGAAAATACGGTGACTACTCATCCTGAATTTGATTCCTTAATGATACAGTCAACTAACAGAGAGTCCCAAGCTAGGATAGATAGTTCAGAATGTGTAAACCGAATAATAACACCATTTCCCATCGAACATGAAAGTGATATTTCAGAAAGTGGGCAAGTTTCGCTGAATCAACCTCCTCCACCAAGCGGAGCCAATCCTGGGGTCACTAGTTTGATTTATCGCAATGATAGTACTGGTGATCAGACAACTTGGGCATTAGCAGATAGTGTAGTCGATGTCAATATCACAGTCAAAGGTCCCTTTAGTATAGGAGACCGTATCGACTTCAATTTATATAAACGAGTCAACACTATGCCTCCGTCACTTTGGGATAGCTGGTACTACATCTTCACCTTCACGCTTGAAACCAACGTTTCAGCTGTCTTCAATATTTATGATGAAGCACTCGACACAAATGCCTTCATTTATGGTGAGGGTTTTGGTCAAGTCGATGCTTACTATTTCGCATTATACAAGAATTATGCGAACTTCTACGATGGACTAAATTATGAAGGGCATTTCCTTTGGATGTGGGGTGGACTCCATTTTGACTATACTACATGGTTGAACTCGACTAGTATACAACTCTCTGTAGCTGAACCTGGATGGGAAATCAAAGCGAAAACTTACTTCGAAGTTGTCAATGGACCAATGGCAGGGGTTTCCATCGACATCAGAGTGATGTTTGACAATGTTCTCTGGTTTGACGATGTGTGGTGGCTTGACACACTAACTCTTGCCGGGGGTGGAGTCGTACATCCAGGACGATGGGTGATTTATTGGACTAGTTATATCGCAATCCCCACAAATCGGATTTACGGCTTAAGTATAGGTATGACAAGAGGTATTTTTGTAGAGGCCTGGCGAAATGCTGTTCAAATCTACCATGGCGGTTCAAGTGGACATGAACTTCATATCATTCCAAACATTCCCAATCAAGCACCTCTAGTATCAATATCGTATCCTGTTGATGGACAAATCATCGAGTCATCGACAGCTGACGCTTATTGCAAAATTATGGATGCAAATTCACCCTACGACATTGATACTGTGACATTATATCTGGACGGAACACCCACGGATATTACCAGCTATTATTCGCCCTCAACTCAGTCAGCAGCTTTTCAGATTTCATTCCCTGGTGGATATTTGGGGCTAATGAACATAACTATCGTTGCAGAGGATAATTCAGGTGAAATTGGTCGTGATACTGCTCTTGTAGGTGTTTATCCTCCTGAGGCATTGTTTCCTTCAAATTATCAAACAGGTGAACTAGATGTCAGTGGGAATCTCTATACAGAGATTTTTGAGTGGAGCCAGAGGTTGACTTGGTCGACTGATGAGAATTGGAATATCACTGTTACACCTTTCATCCGGTTCACTTTCACGCTAGATTCATTGATACACTTGATCTATGGGTTACCAGAAATCATTGAAGCAGGCGATATTTTTACAGCCTTGTTGCGTGTGAGTAGTGTCTCGTTTCCACTAACCTTGCGTTTGGAAATAGGGTTTGACTACTATTTCCTAGCGGATGGAACGTACGAATTTTCAGGGTCAATGCTTTTCCTCGATGAATCATGGGGTACTAGTATTCCTGTCGAGTTAGGAGTTGATGTTATCGACCTACGTTATGACATTCCAGAGATTGCGTCAATCATGCAAGCCTTGACAAAATATACACTCTCCACATCAATGATTTTACCATCCCCTATCTCATGGTTAGCTGAACTTATTTTGACCATTGATATCATTCCTCAACTAAAGGTTAGGAATAGCCTAGGATGTGTCGTGTCAGGAACGGGGTGTACAGTCGATAGAACTCAGTTAACTTGGCTTGGAACGGATATGATTGGAATCAATTGTACTGCTGACTCGACTTTGGATGGAACCGATGACGTAGAACTAAATCTTACAGATTTTGCCCTCCAAAGCTCCCTCGGGATGTCCTTGGGTGTGAACCTAACGCTTACCGGGAAGCTTCTCACTTTTCCAATTCTCTCAATCAATGTCAACCAATGGATGCATGACTACTTGGGCATCACAATTCCTAGCCTTGATATGTGGCTAATTGATGTCGCTGTTCCCTTGCCGGGAAGCACGAACCTTCAGATTCCTGTCGCCATGAAGCAAGTGGATGCTAGTATGACTGAAATATCTGCAACAGAAACTCAAATCTTAGTTACAGTAAAGCTAGAAGATAACTTTGGAAACCCGGTTACTGGAGCATCCGTAGCCGGATTGATTGGGTCAACACCGTATACCGCTACAAGTATTGGGAGTGGCAAATACAGGTTTACTCTGCCTTATACTTCAAGCTCCTTTGACCTTGATGTTTCAGCCACAAAGGCAGGATGTATCATCGATGACACCACAATCACCATCTTCATTGACCCGCACACCGTTGACGAGAGCCCACCCCAGATTAGCAGCATTGAACATAACCCTGAGACACCAGAAAGTAACGAAGGAGTCATTATTACTGCAACTATTACAGATACCATCACTGATGTTGAGACTGCACTTCTCTATTACTCTGTGAACTCAGGTCCATGGCAAAGCATTGCAATGAATAGTGCTGGAGACACCTTTAGTGTAACTATACCTGGACAACCTAGTGGATCGGTTGTACGTTATTATATCGAAGCGATTGATAGCGTGGGTCATAGATGCACATCTTCTGAACACAGTTACACAGTTGCAGCCTCCACCACAACCACTACAACAACTACAGACACAAGTGAACTTCCACCTCCACCTGGAATTCCTGGCTTTCCAGCGATTGCGATAGTAATTGGTGTTTGTACGGCATCTGGTGTAGCTATTTTGGTACGCCGCCGAAAACAATTCAACTAATAAGAAAATGAATGCAAACACTAATTCAATCAACCTAGGCAATCTCAAAGGGAGGTAAAACCTCCCTTTCTTTCTTTTATCGCGCTAGGGGTAATGATAGGTTAATATTCAGATGGTATCACAGTTCGAGTTCTTCAAACGAGATATTATTTTCTTTCTTTGGATTTTCACAAGGTTGTAGATTCTTTTTGTAGTCAGCACCTTGGTACGGCTATCTGGAATACACTCACCAAGCTAGTGATTGCTTGCGCTATGTATAACAAGGCAAGGAAGGTATGGTTGGATACCATACCTGTCCTCAAAGAGGCTATTGCCTTGTATAGGAAACTCGGGTTTGTCCGTTGTGGTTATCTCAGGAAGCATCACTGGGGGGTTGATGCTGAGTTGTATGAACTGGTGTTGTCCTAACAGCTGCTCCACTCTTATCTGACGAAGGTGTTAGCGAAGGATATAGCTCCTTTAGCTGTCGGAGGGATTCATCCACCTTCTCATGCGGATACTCATAGGGGAGAAGCTTGTTGCCAATGAAGTCGTCGTAGGCTTGCATGTCGAAATGCCCGTGTCCACACAGGAGGAAGAGAATGACCTTCTCCTCGCCGGTTTTTTTGCACTTGACTGCTTCATCGATTACTGCTTTGATTGCGTGGGCTGGCTCTGGTGCTGGCAGTATTCCTTCAGTTCTAGCGAAGAGCATTGCGGCTTCGAAGCTCTCAATCTGGTTGTAAGCACAAGCATGCAAGACTCCCTCGTCTTTCAAGAGACAAAGAGTTGGTGCCATTCCATGGTAGCGGAGTCCTCCAGCGTGAATTGGTGGGGGGATGAACATGTGACCGAGAGTGTTCATCTTGATCAAGGGAGTAATTCGGGCCGTGTCTCCGTGGTCATAGGTATAGGGTCCTTTTGTGACCTTGGGAACGGCCGTGGACTCGACGGCAAGGAATTCCACATCTTTTGGTGCTTTCCCAGACACTTTGTCGTAGTAGTAGGGCCAGTATAAGCCGGAGAAGCTGCTTCCGCCGCCAATGCAACCTGTGATGAAGTCGGGATACTCCTCGATCTGGGCTAGCTGTTTCTGGGTTTCCAATCCGATGACGGTTTGGTGGAGCAGAACATGGTTGGCTACACTGCCAATCGAGTACTTGGCTCCCTCGTTGGTGAGGGCTTCTTCTACGGCTTCGCTAATGGCAATCCCTAAGCTCCCAGGGCTGTGGGCGTCGCCTTCGAGAACCGCCTTGCCGGCTTTGGTGCGGCGGCTTGGGCTGGGAAAGACTTCTGCTCCGAAGACTTCCATGAGGACGCGCCTGTAGGGCTTCTGGAAGTAGCTGGCTTTTACCATGTACACGGTTGTATCTAGTCCGAAGTGGTTGCAGCTAAATGCTAGGGCAGAACCCCATTGACCTGCGCCAGTTTCGGTGGTGAGCCG
>JAEOTB010000105.1 GCA_016840065.1 Candidatus Hermodarchaeota archaeon
ACTATGGAGTGAAAGGGATCCCCGAGCTCGACAACTCACACCCGGTTTCAGCGACCTCACCCATGCAGAGCAGACCCGAGCATTCTATGTCAACTTAGACACGATTTTCGTGCCCAGAAGCGGCGTTCATTTAATGAGACTCGGGGAAAAAGACGAGCGAAGTTACAGGGACGCCCTCGAAAGGGGAGATGTATACATACTGGGTGTGAGCTGGTCTACAATCGAGTACGAACTGGAACTGCCAGAAATACTAGTAGATGATGAGAACGCTGTTAGCCTTTTGGTCCAAGGTAAGGTGGAGGAGGCATTCGAAAAACCGCGACGAGCCCTCCGCCTACTCCAAGAGGGGAAGCTACACGAACCAGACAGCTTCTCGATGCGTGATTTCCTAATCGAAGTTAGTGACTGTATCCTTATCTACTGAGCACCTCTTCGACATGGGTTTCTTCTCCTTGACGGCTTTCACGGGCTAGCCGGGCGATGAGCGCTTTCTCCCCGTGGATTATCGCGGTGTCCTCGACGAAGCACGCATCAGGATAAGCCTCTGCAGAGCGTTCATCCAGATAAGAAATCCTCAGACCCAAATCCGTCAGGGCGGCACAATAGGCACGATGCTGTTCCATTGCAAGGGACCTGTCCACGGTGTGGCGGAGTGGGTGGGACGAGATACATTCAGGGTAGCGGTTACCAGGTTTAGAAACCAATGCGCATTTTGACGTCATGAAGGATCATCACATATCAAACATGTAAACAGTTCAGTACACTACCCGTTCTCTCATTTAAGGTATCTCCTAGCTGGAAGAGCTTGATGAATGGGTAAAGGTTGAACTACGTGAGGCTTAAATGGCTGGGAGGTTAAGGGAGGTCATGACTGGGAAGCCTGATGCGGAGGAGGATGTGGAGGCGCGTCTTGATAGTTTAGTTACAGCCTTCTGGTCCACCGTTAAGGAATTTAGAAACTCGATTGGACGCCATGGAGGCGAGGAACGATTATCCATTCACGAAGCCGGGCAAATAGTACGGGAAACCCTAGACGAAATCGTCGAAATCGAAGGTCTGAGAGCAACCCGTGAACTCTGCCGCATGTTTCTTCAATCAAAACTTTTCAGTTCGTCGGCAGCTCCTTACCTCCTGAAGCGCTGGGGTCCTGTCGCCTCCGATGAGTTCCGCAGGCTCACCGGTCTCCCCCCAGGACCCACCAAGACCGCCGTGGAGCTCCTTATCGAGAAGATTGAGACAGCGCCGCCGCCCAAGGTAACGGGTCACTTCCACAAAGGAGGGATTGCCATTGGACCCCTCATAGACAGCCGCCCCGGATGGATTACCCTCCTCGGCAGACTCGGCGACCCCGCCGCCGTACCCTTCCTCATTGAACTCCTCTTGAAGAAAGAAGAAAGACTGAAACATAACGTTGCGACTCACACATGGGACATGAGGATGCGGGCGGCGAGTAGCCTTTCCCAAATCGATGACCCCCGTGCCATCGAACCCCTCATCAAGGTCTTCAAGTCTCTCACTCCTCGTTCTTCGGAGCGAAACAGCATACTCAACATTTTAAGGAGATTCAAGGACGACCCCCGCGTCGATGCGCTAAGCCTTGGCCTCTAGGAGCGCTGGAGTCTCCGCCGCACCACGACGATTGCCACTGTGACCACAAGGACTATGACCAAGGCTGCAAGGGGGGGACCTCTCTGCTTGAACAATCGGGATTGAAGCAGCCGCCTTTTGCCTTGCGTTTTTTATGGGGGAGTAGTTTTTTGTATCCTTGGTTTGTTTTCTAGTTCTGGCGGGAAGCCCTCAGGGTCAATTTGTAGCATGCCGATCAGCGGGATGAGCTGTCCAGCCATCTTTGTAAGGCAGCCTGGACACTCTGCTGAAAGAGCGCTTATCAGGTCAGGGGATATCTTCGTTTCTAGCTTTGAATCGCCTTTGCTGAAAACATAAACGAGTAGCCGTAGAACATTCCTAGGATAGAGATGCGTATACATCGTCTGAATCATCCACTAGACTCATCTGATACAGCTTCTAGTTGAGGGAGATTAGAATCTGTCTTAGTGGATAGGCCCTTTGTATCGGATTGATTTTACGTAGAGGAGAGCAGCAAATAGGAAAGGGCTCAGATAAGTTACGAGAAGTATTGCAATAAACCCAATTAATGCAGGTGGGGAACTAAGAATATCACCACGAGCGAGGATTTCGGGTACAAAGAGTGCCGTAAAGAAAATAGCACCAAACACACCTAGGCCTAGAGAAGTGGCTGTCAAACCATACAGCCACGAAGATCGATGACGTGGTGATTCATTAAAATGGGAATACGACACAGACCCAACAAAGGCCCCAGCAAAGCTAGCAACCACAAACATACTCCACCGAATCATCTCAGGTATGGGATTATGTATATCTGGAGGACGCATAGTCCCTGCCAATATACCTTGAATCTCAATCAGGAATAGCCCAATACAGGCAATCGACCCAATAATTAGCATCCATTTAACTCCCTTTTTCAAATGCTTCATAGCCTTACCACAAGCCTCCAGATTCCTCTTAACAAATAACTAGTTTGTTGGTTGTTATATTCTATTTAGTGTTGCTTGTATTCTTCGCCAGTGTCTACCCTGCCAGTAGACTTGCCGGCAGTCCTTGTTGGTGCATTGCCAGTAGAGGGTGAACTGGTTAAAGGAGCGGGCAGGCACTCTGTCCTTGACCTCTTCTGGTTGTGCATGGGCTAGGCGGGCGTTACAGAGGGAGCAACGGCTCTTGCTGGGATTGAGGATGAACTCTGTACCCAGGTATTCTTGGAGGCGGCGGAGCATCTTGTATATGGGGCGAGAGCCGGGGTTGAAGACCTTTAGTCCGCGGGTCTGGGCCCTGGTGATTAGTTCCTTGTCCCTGGTGAGTAGGATACGGTCTTCGGTGGCGATGAGGATGTCGTCGTCGACCCAGTCGTTGCAGAAGATGGTGTCGTAACCGAGGAGCCTGAGCCATCGGGCTAGGCTCCCGTACATGCCATCGAGGATGAAGGTGGGTCTTTCCTTTTCAGCCATTACTCTGCTTGCCCCTGTTCGATTTTCTTGATTACGTGTTTGATGACCTTACAGACGACTTCATCTTTTTCGGTTTCGAGGGCGGTGTTGAGGGAGGCGATGACGGAATCGCCCATGTTGATGAGGGTGAGGGCGGCTCCGACTTGGAGGTCGGGGTCGTGGAGGGCTTGGAGGAGCGGTGCGACCGCGGGGGCGCCTATCATCGCAAGGGCTGTGGCGCTTTGGGCGAGGACCTCCTTGTCGTCGCTACGGAGGGTTTCGATGAGGGCGGGGATGGCGGGGACGCCGATTTCGCCGAGGCTGAGGGCGGCGTAGGAGCGGTAGGTTTCGTCTTTCAGGAGGTCGATGAGGGGAGCAACAGCGGGTTCACCGATTCTTTCGAGGGTACGGGCGATAATGTTCATTACATCGACTTCAGAGCCCTTCATCTTCTCGATGAGGGGGGTGACAGCGGGTTCACCGATCATGGCGAGGACGGCGGCACACATGGTTCGGGCTTCTTTGTCTTCGAGTTCCTCTAGCAGAGGTATGATGGCGGGTTCACCGATTCCTCCCAAGGCGGCTGCGGCGCTTACTGCTGCTTTTTGTTCGGAATCTTTCAGGACCTTTATCAGGCCTGGCACCGCGGGTTCACCGATGGTGATGAGGACGCGGATTGCCTCGACTCGTATGTCACGGTTAGTGTGGTGTAGAGCTTCGATGGCTCGCTCGATATCTTGTTTACCCATTTGCACAACCTCCAGTTGCCAGCTTTGGACTTCCTGCCTTTTTAATTATCGTAACTCAACTGCCTGCTGTCTCTCTTTTGCCTTTTCTTGAGTGTATTCTCCCATTGTTTGCCAGTACTCAGTCCAGTCATTTCCTTTAATTTCGGGGTGAATGTGAATAAAGACTTTGGACTGGTCGAGGTTGGGAGTCTTATCGAATAGGTGCCGGTCACCATAACGGATAGCTTCTAACGCTCGGGGAAAATAGCTGCGAAGAACTGCTGTGTACAAATATGAGATAAAGACTGAGCGTTCGATATTGCAGTGGGCGTGGAGTGCATAGCCTTCCGGTTCTTGTTTCCATTCCGCCAGGAATTCAACTAGCAGGAATAGAACGAACATGCTAGTGTTCTCTCTGCGGTGATAGTCTGGCCCTATTGTCAAGTAAAGGTCGCTACCAATGTCAGCATGAACAAGTGTGTAGTGGCGGGGAATTAAGGGGCCATCTGCGTGGTTTGGGGGGATGAACTCTACATGAAGCTTTGGGAAATATGACCAGCTCAAAACCATCCCTCAGGCTATCCTAGTTTTAGTTTCCAGTATAGGCCCTGGATTGCCAGGTCAATCTGGTATTGGTGATATCTTCCGTCTTCTATCCAGTGTTGTGAGCGTTTACCGAAGTACTCTGGTAGGCTAGGGTGCTGGAGAACCTCATCAATTGGTAGCTGCTGGGTTTTGAGTTTTTGTATGGCAGAGACTAGTTCGTCGAAGTAGCTTCTGACCTTAGTGATGTAGGGTTTGCCGACCACGTCTCCGTGTCCAGGTATTACGTATGCGATATCGAGAGTTTCCCATTCCCTCCATATCTCTATCATTCTCATGAGATTGCCGACGACTTGGGCATACCAGGTGAGTAGGTTATCACCAGTCCATAGGGTCCGCTTTGAGGGGCTGTAGATGCAGGCTGAGTCTGGTGAGTGTCCTCCTGTTACTCGGAAGACGAGTTCCTGCTCCTCTGGTCCAATTCTTTGTTCGTTCTTCACGCTCAGGCTGGGTTCTACGAGCTGTAGTTCCCCAATCGCGTCACTGCGTTCACGGTCAGCCCTGAAGTGTCTGGCTAGTCGTAAACGGTAGCCAGGTTTCTCAAGGTTTCTAATGTATTGCTTGATTTTCTCGGTACACTTCTTTGACGCCACTATTGTTACGTCTTCAAAGACCTTCAGAGCGAAGGTGTGATCTGAATGAGAATGAGTGAGGAGCAAGTGTGAGGTTTCACGACTGAAGCGGTCTTCCATGTCGTTGCGGAATCTTTGTGTGTAGGAGGGGAGTGCTCCACTGTCAACAAAGACTAACTCGTCTGGGAGTGCTACGCAGGTTATAGTGGAAGTTCGGGCAGGGCCAAGCGCTGCGGTGGGAAATTCAGGATTAGCATAAGTGGTGATTATGTTATCTGTGACCTCGATGTATTCTATTCCTGTCCACTCCTAATCACGAGGGAACTCGCCAGCGATAACGATGCCGCGGTGTCCGCCCAGGAGGACGTTGTAGTTCTTGCGTTTGTACTTGTACTTAATGTACCAAACAGGGGCGTGGACGTATTGGGCTTCGCCAACAGTGAAGGCGGTGTGAATCTTGACGATGCGGTCTACATCCTTGCTAATGAGGTGTCGGTGGTGTTCTTCCACCTCTTGTTGTACCATTTCCACGGCTTCATCCTTTGTGAGTTGTGCGTTGATGACTTCGGCGTATTCAGGGACTCTTCGGAAATCATAGGGCTGTGTTCCAGCTGCTGGGAAGTCAAATTCCTTCGTTGGGAACCCTGCTCGTCGACGGGCAAGAATCAGCCAGTTGTAGGATTTCTCCAGGTTGTCCTGTTTTACATACGCAGGAGAGACCCGATCGAAGATTCCCTCATAGGCTGTTAGTGCCCTGACCTCCACTACCCAGAAAGGTAGGAGCCGGAGTTGTTGACTTGTGATTTCCGATTTGCGGTGGAGGTCAGCGCGTTTAAGGAAGCCTTTTCGCATCCAACTCCGCACCACTGGCTCCACAGCTTCTTCCTCAATCTTTAGGGGTAGCATGGAGTGCTCAAACATGAAGGGTTTACTCATCTCGACGACTTGGGTGTTACCGCAGTAGGGGCAGGTGGTTATGACCTCGCCTGCTTTGTAGTCGAGGGATCCGTCGCAGTTTTGGCATCGAAGGCTTCGCAGAATCTTAGGCATTAGGGTAGACCTCAAAGATTGAAACAATGAACAGCCACATAAACTTAATTAAAGTATATTGATTATCTCTTTGCTGGAGTTATTTGTTATGCGGTTAGCTGCGTTGCGGACGAGAATGATATGGGCCCTATTTGTGGTTTTCCTCGTAGCTGTTCTCTTCTGTCTGGTGATGTCGTATATTATCGATATTATCCTCGGATACTTCTTGTTTAACGAGAATTTCTTTGCATTGCTGAACCCATGGACCATCCCCTTCATAGGGATTGAGATATATTATCCAAGTGGTTGGTATTGGGCGTTCATCGCCGCCTTTATCATGGTTCTCTTCCAATGGGCGATTGGTCCAGCAGCTGTCAGGGCTGCTGTCCAGTTGAACTACGTCGATGCAAAATCAGGTGGCAGGTTTTATCGTGATGTGAAAGAACTTGCTAACAAAGCAGATATTCCAATGCCCAAGGTGGCAGTGGTGAATAGCCCTGTTCCGAATGCCTTTGTTTTTGGACGCACTGCTGGTGGTGCTACGCTGGCGGTCCATAAGGGGCTACTCGACAAACTTAGTAACCGTGAAATCCGTGGAGTACTCGGTCACGAAATCGGGCATATCAAGCACCGGGACATCGTTGTCATGACCCTTGCGTCGTCGATTCCACTCATCGCCTTGATGGTGCTACGAGGCTCCCTCTATGGTGCCCGCGGTGCCTCCTACTCTGGTCGTAGCAGTTCCAGTGACGGTGACGGCGCTGGTGCGCTCATCATAGCGCTCATCGCGATTGCAGTTGTTGCTGCTATCGCATTTGGTTTGTCTCTGTTAGCAGTGAGAGGGTTGAGCCGGATGCGTGAGCACTACGCGGATTCGTATTCAGGTGAACTCACTGGTGACCCTCGGGCACTTAGTTCTGCCCTAGCGCGTATCACCTGGGGGCTTAGTTTAGCTGAGAAGGCTCCGAGTTCGGGATTGCGAAGCTTCTATATTGGTGACCCTAAGCAGGCCGCTTCTGAGGTTCGTTATATCAGGGAACATCGTCGCGAGTTTGATTTGGACCGTGATGGGGTTCTTGATGAACGAGAGCTGTTGACGGCGATGGAGAGTGAAGCGAAGCGTCAGAAACTAGCCGGGATTAAAGCGTCGCTGAGTACTCATCCACCGACCTACAAGCGTATTCTTCTTCTCTATGATCTTGAGGAGGAACTCGGTCAACGACGCCGCGCCAAGCCTGTTAGCAGCGAAGATAGCCCTGGCCTTGATGAAATCTAGCTTACGATCCTAGAAAGGAATCAAATCGTGTCTTTCTCACTTGATTTCAGGTTTGGAGCTTGAACAGGAAACATTAATAGTATCAGTGCTGTAAGGACTCTGGGAGGATTATGATTTCTCTAGGTTCAAACAGATTCCGATATGGAATAGTCTTACTAAGCTTCCTACTTCTTCTGATTACTCCAGCATTAATACCTCATCTAGCTCAGGTTTCAGTGCTAGAACAACAGAGGGAACTAGAGCGCAGCTCAGCAGACCCGAAAGTAAACACCCTTGATATTTTTGGAACCAAAGGCTATCAAGGATTGGATGATAACTACGAACCCAATAACGACAGAACAACTGCATATGACCTTACATCGCTTGAACGTAATTGGTTGAATGTAATCGATGGCTATGGGTACCAACACGACGATGATTGGTATGAAATCGAGATTACTTCTGGTTACCAATCTCTCGACGTGGCTCTGATATTTACTCACTCAGCAGGCAACCTAGACATCGCAATTTATACCAGCGGAGGTTCACTAGTAACCTCTAGCAGCTCCCAAACCGACAACGAATACATCGACACCTACCTATCCGGTAGTGGTACCTACTACATCCGAGTCTATGGTTTCAACACTGGAAACAGTTACAATATGTGGTGGGACGACACACAGTATGGAACGACCCCTCCAACTACTACAGCACCGCCAATTCCTCCTCATGCAACAGCTCAGACTACCTACATGTTAACTCTGATCGCAGTCATTGTTCTGATTGTAATAGTTGTGGTGATAACAATTCCCGTTGTTGTGTATTATAAGAGGCGAGGCCGTCGTGTGGTGGAGCCTATTGAGGGCACGCGTCCTCATTCAGGGCAACCAGGGTTGTGTCCTCGGTGCAAGTCTCCCGTCAAGCCAGGTGCTGCCTACTGTAAGTTCTGTGGAGAATTGATGGGTGAGTAACACTCTCCTCAGCGAAAGGTCCACGGCTTTCCTGCTATCCCAGTTATCAGACTAATCTACCATAAAGGCAAGATTAATACTATCTAGTGCTGAATCAGAAACGTGAGACCCATCATGCTGAAACACAGGAAAGTAAGAACTGGAGTCTTCCTATTAGCGGCGTGTATGCTTTTGTTAGTCCTACCCCTATTTTCGGGTTCAACCCAGCTACTTTCCCCAGATCAAGGAGCAACGGCTAGCTCTCAGACGAGGGATTTGAAACAGAGTTCCTCTGAACCGTTTGTGAAGGATTTTCAGACTGATGATGCCTACGAACCAAACGATGACAGGACTTCTGCCTACGACCTATCCAATGATGAGCGTACCTGGCTGAGCACAATAGATGGCCATGGTATTCAATGGGATGATGATTGGTACCGGATCTATGTTAGCTCCGGGAATTCCCACTTGAACGTGGAGCTCACCTTCACACACTCACTTGGGGACATCGACATAAGGGTCACTGACAATGCTGGCTCCACCGTTGCGTCAAGCACAGGTGTGTCGGACAACGAAGATATCAGCGTAGATGTTTCAACAGGTTACTACTATCTTCGAATCTACTATGATGACGCTGGTAACGCTTATGATCTCTGGTGGGACGATTCGACTTCGGGTACAACACCCACAACAGGTTTCCCGGGACCATTCTTCTTTCTGATATTCTTTATAGTTGGAATAGCAGCCTTTGTCATTATCATCGTCGTAGTTATTGTCTGTGTAGTGGTCATTGTGAGGAGGACCTCTTCTCCGAGAAGGCCTCCAATACGCAGACCTGTTCCAGCAAGACCTTCTACTCGCAGACGGACTACAACAGAATCTGCAAAGACTAGACCTAAGCCTAGCCCAGCAACACCTACTGGACCCACCATTAAATGTGCCAACTGTGGAAGCTTCATAGAACCCGCGGATAAATTCTGTGTTGGCTGCGGCCAGGAAGTCGATTAGCCCTATAGAGGATTGAGCACCCACATTCCGAAATATTTACGAAATGTTAAAAGGGTGGAAATCCCCTTGTATGAATACTCTAATACAAGCTGTTAGAGATTTTGGGGTTGTAGAATGCGTTTTCGATATGTGCTCTTAGGGATGTGTGGTTTACTCCTGCTGAGTCTGTTCCTAGCTCCTCAAACGAGTAGAGCTGGACTTTCCCTTACCACTCCATCCGCATATGATTTTAGTGATGATTTTGATTCCTTCAATGCGACCAATTGGGATGTGTACCTCTTTCGTTCACCAGACTTTGATTATGATTGTGGTACATACGTTGATGGTGAAACCTGGGTCTACTGTTCGTACATGACCACTGGCACAAACAGTGAATACAACGGGTACCGCTTCGTCCACGAGCTAGCAGCACCGTATACAGATGAATTCCAGGTAGAAACGGAAGTTTGCTGGAGCGCAAGTAGTACTTCTTCAATTTACAAAGTAGGTATTCGGTTGTTGTCTCCAACTGATGACCCAACGGACAATGAAGCTTTCCGGATTCGAGTCGCATTCAATGACCCGTGGTCCGCCTCTGGAGGTAACAAGAAGGTCAACATCGAAGGAACAATCACCCAGACAAGCACTCTTCCCCTCAGCGGTCGAGGAGAAATCCGTATTGGACGAAATGCTACAAATGGTATTTTCGTTTACTGGGATGATGCGTTGATTGCGGAGGGCGAATCTTCTTCAACCATATCGAAAATCGCTCTCGAAATTCACGGTCATGACGATTACACGGGGGGGTCCGGTGGTATCAATTATGTGTACTGCCAATCTAGCTTCACACCCTCTGAAGACAATTACGAACCCAACAATGACAGAACCTCAGCCTATGACCTTTCATTGCAGGAACAAACATGGTTGAGTACAATCAACGGATCTGGTGTCCAGTTTGATGATGACTATTACGAGATCGATGTCACCTCTGGTTTCGAGGACCTCCTTGTGGAACTTTCTTTCACCCATGCGTTTGGTGACCTCAACCTCGAGGTCTACGACGCCGTAGGCACCTTCGTGACAGGCAGCTACTCCGTCACCAACGACGAATACATTGACGTTTCCCTTCCCTCTAGTGGAACTTACTATTTGCGTATCTTTAATGCGGATAATGGGAACACCTACGACCTCTGGTGGGACGATGGACAGGACGATGACGCATACGAGGAGAACGACGCGAGAACATCAGCTTATGACCTCTCCTATGATGAACAAACCTGGCTGAGCACGATTGGTGGGCTTGGAGCTCAGTGGGATGAGGATTGGTACGAACTCTACATGACACCTGGATACACGTTCCTCACCGTGGAGCTCACATTCGACGACACATATGGTGACCTCAACCTCGAGGTCTACGACGCCACTGGCACCTTCATAATAGGCAGCTACTCAACAACAGATGACGAATACATCATCACTAATCTTCCAGATGATGGAACATTCTACTTACTCGTCTTTAACGCTAATAATGGCAACACCTACGACCTCTGGTGGGACGACACACGGTACGATGACGCATACGAGGAAAACGATTATTGGTCGACCGCTTACGACCTCTCGTCTTATGAAGATGAGTGGTTGAGTGACATAGACGGCTTTGGTATTCAGTGGGATAGTGACTATTTCGAGATTTACGTTAGTTCGGGAGAATCTCGGTTACAAGTTTGGCTCGATTTCACCGATTCTGAGGGAGACCTTGACCTACAGATTCTTGATAGCGATGGCGATAATGTCGCATCAAGTACATCAGTGTCCGATGATGAATACCTTGACATCACCGTTACGCCTGGAATATACTATCTCAGAGTCTACTACAGTAATACTGGTAATATTTACGATCTCCGTTGGCTTAGTTCAGTATCCGACACGACCACGACCACAACGACCACGACGTTTACCCCTTCTCCTATCCCCTTGCCACTCCTAATGTTTATATTGGCTTTAGGCGTCATTTCTATCCTAGTCGTAATCTTTGTTATCATCACCATTTTTCTGATGAGAAGGAAGACCTCAAGATCCTCGCGAATCAGTGTATCCGAAAGACCGTGGGCGCCAGCGTCAACCAGACCGTCTGACCAGCATGGCGCAGTTGCAATGTGCCCCAATTGTGGAACCACCATCGAGCCTTCAGATCAATATTGTTTGCGGTGTGGAAAGCTACTCCGCTAGCAGGCATCAGCGTCTAGGAAGAGTAAGAAGTAATGTGTACCTAGGGTAGCCTTAGATGCATTCCCATACCCATTTGCTTTTAAGGTTGAATTCCCTCAGTCTCGACACTCATTATTAACAATACTACTCGGGTGAAGTGATTTCATTTGATTGATAAGCTGCAAAAGGCGGCCGAGCATGGTCAGAGCCTAGGTGCCACTTATGTGGAGCTGCGGGCCGAGGATCGGGCTCGGACAAATATCGAGTATGAAGACGGACGAGTCCGCAGCATCAGCCAGCGGCTAGAGGAGGGTGTAAGTATCCGCGCTCTAGCTGGCGGGGGCTGGGGCTTCGTTTCGTCAGCGAACCTCTCACTGAAGGCTTTGAAGGCATCAGTGAAGGCTGCTTACTCTCTTGCAAAGAGTGCAGGGAAAACACGACGTGATCCTGTAGAGCTAGCCGAAGTTAAACCAGTAAAAGATAAGGTAAAGTTGAAGCTCGCCAGGAGTCCCGCAGATGTCGAACCACAGGAAAAAATCGCTTATGCGGAGAAAGTATGGAAAGAAGCCCAACGCCTTGACAAGCGCATGTCCGCTATCACGGTGCGGCTACGCGATGGCGTGGGGAAGAGATACATAGTCACCAATGAGGGCACAGAAATCGATATGGACATCGGGCACGTTCATCTCTGGAGCTGGCTTACAGGGAAGGACGACGGAAAGATGACCGGTGCCAGGGATGAATATGGATCCACCAATAAGGGCTGGGAGTACTTCGAAGAGGAGATGCCACCCGAGCCCTACGCTGAGATACTGACAAAACGTGTTCAGCTACTGCTCAAAGGAGCGACTCCGAAAGCTGGTAGTTTCCCTTGCGTCTTTGGGGGAACAATTGTTGGGGTGCTTGCCCATGAAGCTCTCGGACACCTTGCGGAGGCAGATCTGACCGTACAAAGTGCTTTCGCTGGAAAAACAGGGACGGAAGTCGCACCCAAGGGAACCTTCATGGTTGATGATGGAACGTACCCAGACGGTTTTGGTACCGCAAAATACGACGAGGAAGGCGTCCCCACTAGTAAGGTTGAAATCATCAAGGATGGTGTGCTACACCATCTTTTGACAAATCGGGAATACGCCCAGAAAACTGGTATGCCTGTTTCAGGAAACGCCAGAGCGGAGGACTACCGGTATGCCCCAATCATCAGAATGCGTAACACCTTCTTTGAGAAGGGCGATATGCCTGATGAAGAACTCTTTGAGGGCATCGACTTCGGATACCTCTGCATGAGCGTTGCTGGGGGCCAGGCTGGGATGAACGCCAGTTTTCAGTGTGGTGTGCAAGAAGCCTTCGAGATTGTGAACGGCGAGGTTGGACAGTCGGTTACAACTCTGTCTATCTCGGGTATCGCCACCGAGGCGCTTCTAAAAATCCAAGGCATCGGTAAAGACAAGTTCCACATGGGGCCTGGACGCTGCGGTAAGGGTCAAGAAGCCCTGACTGGAGACGGTGGACCCCTCATCCGCTTTGATAAGGGACCGATAACCTTTGGAGGCAAGGACTAAGGAGGTGCTGTGAAGATGAAAGATAAACGAGAAGAATTGTTAGCACTCGCAGAAAAGGCAGTAGCCTTTGGTTCAAAGCATGTAGACCAAATCGAAGTTTACATGCAAGACACCTTCAATACTGAAGCTGAACTTCAGATAGGACAGATTAACTCAGCGAACCGGTCCCAAGATGCTGGAGCCGCCATCCGCTGCCTTGTAGGCAAACGTTTAGGGTGTGCATTCACGAACAAACTGGATCAAGCAACAATCCAGAAGGCTGTCAAGCAAGCAATCGCTGCAGCCAAATCGAGCACAGAAGATGCGACTTTGAAAAGTTTCCCCACTAAGGCACAATATCCCAAGGTTAGTGGAACTTGGGATGAAGCGATTCTCGAAAAAGATTCGAGCGTCTTTGTCGATTTACTGGCAGAGACCTCCCAAAAAGCTGCCACTCAGAGCGAGGGGGGTATTGTTGGCCAAGCAGGGGTAGGCTCAGTCTTTGGCTGGTCAGCCTATGCTAACTCTCTAGGAGTTGGCGCAGCCGATCGGACCACCGTAGCCTACATCTACATCGTTCTTTTGGCTCCCACCCCAACTGGGATGACCCCTGGCATCTTAGAAGTCGATGTCAAACGAAGTTTTAACTTAGATTTAGACCGAGTCGTGAACGACGCCGTCAAGTATCTTCAGGTGGCAAAGAACCCAGCTGAAGGAGAGACGGGACCCAAGACTGTGGTCTTTACGGGTAACGCTCTTGGAACTCTTCTCTTCTTTGCCCTTCTTCCCTCGGTTCGAGGTGACGGCATTGTACGGGAGAAGTCAAGAATCGCAGACAAACTTGGTGACAAAATTGCTTCAGAGTCTCTCTCCTTCCTTGATGATGGACTTCGACCTGGAGCTTGGGCGACTTCCCTCTTTGATCATGAGGGCGTTCCCAGGCAATCAACACCCGTCATCGAGAAGGGTAAGCTGAAATCCTTCATCTGGGATACCTACTGGGCGAATCGTCATGGCGTAGAGAGTACCGGGAACGCCTCGCGGAACATGCGAACTGGAGTGATAAGTATCCAACCCTCCACTCTCGTCGTTCCACAGGGTAAAGGCTCCCTAGATGACCTAATCAGTGACATAGCTGATGGCTACCTCGTTAGTGGACTGCAAGGTGCCCACTCTAGCAACCAGGACACAGGCGACTTTAGCGTCGTGGCAAACCCATGCTTCCGCATAATCGACGGGGAACTCACTGGTTGCATCAATGGTCAAATGGTATCGGGTTCTGCTTTCGACCTCATCCAGAAAGTCGACAAGCTCGCTGGTGATAGCCGACAATTCCTCCTACCAGGAGGAACAGCCATCCACGGCCCTTCAATAAGCTTCAGCGATATCCAAGTAGTCGCAAAAGAGAGCTAGCACAACTACAACTCTACTCCTCCTTGTGAGATTCACTTGGAGGAGATTTTCACTTTTTTCCAAACTTGCCACATGACTTGAGCTAAGATGTCTTGTGGATACAATTGGGTACCCGTTCTCCTACTTTGTCAGTCTAAAAGAATCTGACAACCGCTTTTTTAAGCTATTTTTATGGTCTAGCAACGGTTTTGTAGTTTACCAGAGGAAAGATAACTGTGAATTCGGAGGAACCTTTCGAGTCTGTGAGCATTGATTATTCCGATCTCGATCTTTCAGTAACAGTCCACGCTAACGAAATCGAACTTTTCGAAGCTTCGACTGGAAGTTTCATTTACACCCATCCCTTGAAGTCAGATGCCCAGGTTTCAAAGGTTTATGTAATCAGTCCTGAATTAGTATTATTCAAAGGGACAGATGGTAGAGTCTACGAAGTCAAAGTATCGCTTCTGGGGCAGCGCTCCACGTTATCTACAAAGGATGAGTACATACTCGCCCTCCAATACGAGGAGGAGCTAGCGATTGGAGCCCATTTCGGTCTTTATGGCTGGGGCCTGTTCACAGTCAAGGAAAATGAACTCCTTTCTCTCTTCTTCCAAGAAACAGAGGCGCTGAGAACTGGATTACTGTATGGTCAAGGATCGAAGATTGTTTCAATCCTAGGATATAGAGATGGTCGTATTTGTGCCCTAGAAGCTGAACCCACAGCTCCTTCTTCTTTTGACTCACAGCAAGCTCAGAGCTGGAACGTGGAGACCGGGCAAAAAATTGTTTCACTTCTCCGAGTAGAAGGGCAGCTGGTGTCTATCCACCAGTCAGGTGTTGTTCAGCTACGGGATCTGAAAACAGGGGAATTGCTACATTCCAGACAGGTTGCTGAAACACGCCCCAACTGCGCTACCCTCCACAATGACACACTCTTCTTGGGAATTTGGAATGGAGAAGCAATCGCCCTCGATATGAGGACCTGGGAAGTTCGGTGGACAAAGCCGCTCAGCCAGACAACGATTATGGGCTGTGCTGTCCTTAATGATGGCGTTTGCTTTGTTGATAATGGTAATGGTATCTACTGGCTTGATGCCCAGACCGGTGATAAGAGGAGGGAAATCCAATCTGAAATCGGTGTTGTTTCAAACCCCCTCCAATTCAAGCACACTGTTGTGGTAGGAGGATCAGCTTATCTCCAGGCATTTTCTGAGGAACGATGTGTAGAGAAGCATTACTGGCAAGACAACCTTCAACGCAGCCTCTGTCCGTACCCAAAGGGCGTATTAGTTGGTAACGACAATGGCAACATCTCTCTTTGGACTCATGGAAGCCTGAGGGTCAGGGCTGCTCCAGGATATGAAATTGCACTTCGAAAATACGAGAACCAATTATCCAAACTGATTGAAACAGTTCTCAAGATTGCAGAGCAACAAGAGGAGAACGGCGATGAATGAGCGTGGATATCTACTGGAGGAGATTAGCTGTCTAGCTCCTTAGCCAGTTCCTCAAGAAGTTCGCGTTGCCGTTTACTTAGCTTTTTGGGCACCTTCACAATGATTCGGACCAGCAGGTCTCCTCGCCCACGCTTTTGGGAACGCGGCATTCCCTGGGCCCTGAGCCGGAGAACCGTGTCGGTTTGTGTGCCCTTGGGTACCTTCAGCTTCACTGGCTTATCCAATGTTTGCACCTCAATTTCGGTTCCAAGGGCGGCTTGGGTTATCGAGATTTGTAACTCGGTGAGTAGATTGTCGCCGTGACGCTCAAAGTTAGGGTCTGCACGGACACGGATTACGACATAGAGGTCTCCGGGTCTGCTTCCGCCCTGTGAGGCTCCTTGCCCTGAAAGGCGAAGCATCGACCCTGTATCGACGCCGGGTGGAATGGTTATGCGGAGTTGCCGTTCTTTGTTGACGCTGCGTCGACCACGGCATTCTTTGCAGGCCTTCTCAGCTGTGCGTCCCTGACCTCGGCAGGAGGGGCAATCGGTTATTCGGACAACCTGACCAAAGGCTGAGCGCTGGATTTGACGTAACTCACCCACCCCTTGACATCTTGAACAGGTGATTATTTTACTACCTGGTTCTGCCCCGCTTCCTTGACAGTGGCTACATCGCTCAGGGCGTTTGACCTTTATTTCCCGCTCAAAACCAGTGAAGGCTTCTTGGAG
>JAEOTB010000020.1 GCA_016840065.1 Candidatus Hermodarchaeota archaeon
GGTGCAGGGTTCACGCGCAAGGAATTCCGGATTCACGGCAACAAAGGCGTACTCACCATCAACACACCCGCAGGGACCATTACCTTGACTACCAATGGCGAGGTAGAATCCTTGTTTCCAAAAGGGAAGGCACAAGCCCTTGGTGAGTACGAGTACCTAGTGAAGTGCATCTTCTCAGGAGACGTGACTATTGGGCTCCCCTATCACTTGGCGAAGGCACAATCCCTCCTGATGGAACAAACCGACTCTGTAGAATGCACAACCTATGATGTCGGAGAGTTTCCCTACAGGTAAAGAATCACTCAGGATGACTCGGAAAACAAAACGGGAACCTTTTTGATAGAGGAATATCCAATCCTAGCTTAACCCTCCAGGAGGGAGGAAATTATATGGTTAAAATGAATTCAAAAACCCTTTTAGTGATTTTACTAGTAACTCTTCTGCCGTTATCCTCTATAGTTTCAGTATCCTTTATGGGTCCAGTCTCGGCTGGGGCTGTTACTCGGACCACCACAGGATTCAACGATGACTTCACTACAACGGCAAATCAAGACAGTACCGCGACGACTGCTGATGGCTGGGGCTCTGGCACCGTCACCAGTGCGCAGTCCTCGCAACTCCAGTTCCTTGACTACTTTGCCATACCGAATCCAGTCCGCTCAGTAGATATCCAAGGCCGCAAAGCCTACATCGGCATCTATCAGTCAAGTGCTTCCTATGATGCCTTGTCAATTCTTGACTTGACTGACCCCTCAAACCTCTACAACCTAACCTACCGAACCCTACCACAACATACCTTCGATGTGGCAATAGATGGCGACATTCTCTATGTCGGTGCTGACTACAACACCAATGATCACGGTGATATCTTCCTGTATAACGTCAGTGACCCTTCCTTGAATCCAATCGCACCACCCATTGATTATCGTTACGACTTCCTAGGACTTCCGACTGGCCTTGCCAAGCAGGGGCACTTTCTCTACATCGCCGCCTACAAAGCTGGCTCGAGTGGTCGGTTCTTAATCTTTGATGTGGAGGACCCGAACAACATAGTTGAGGTTAACTCGTGGGCTTGGATAAACCTGTTAGACATCCAAGTTGTTGGTCAACTAGCCTACCTGGCTCATGGCACCTACGGTCTCAATATCGTCAATGTCTCAAACCCCTATTCTCCCTTCGTCGAAGGAGCTGTCAACACGCCAGGGAACGCAACAGGTGTCTTGGTTGATGGTTCCATCGCTTACATTGCAGACGGTGCTAATGGTGTACAAGTCATTGATGTCAGTGACCCCACCTCCCCTAGCATAATAGGCAGCTACAACACTCCTGGTAACGCAATGAAACTTGCGCTGCAGGGTGACACCCTCTTTGTAGCCGACGGTAGCGGCGGAGTCCAGGTCATCGATGTCTCTGTCCCCACAAGCCCCACCAGTCTTACAAGCGTCTCACCTGCCTATGTCTATGACGTGGCCCTCTACGGCAGTGTGATAGTTGTTGCTGCCATCGACGGACTCTACACCTATCAGTACGGCAGCTTCACAGATCTCTCAGTTGTAGGAACCTACGACACTCATGAGGCCTGGGATGTCCGGGTACGGGATGACATCGCCTATGTGGCTGCTGGTCCCGATGGCTTCCTTACCCTCAATGTCAGCGACCCCACAAACCCAGTGCTCCTAGACAGAGAAGCAGTTGGGACTGCGTGTTCCAAGCTCGATGTACAGGGACACCTCGCCTTTATCTGCGACTATACAGGTTCCATCTTCTACATCTTCGATGTCAGTGACCCCACAGACATAAAACTGGTTAAAGCTAGTGACGCCACATTTTTGTTGGATGCCTTTGCTTGGGGTGACTTGCTCTTCTATACTTATAACGGAATAGGAGGAGGATGGGGACGGCTCAATGTTTCCAACCCCTATGCCCCTACCTTCGGTCAGTGGAGTGTCTTAACTAACGTGACTGCTTGCTGGGTGCAGGGTTACCACATCTACCTGGTTGAGAACCTCACCTCAGCAGGTTACGGCTTCCATATTTATGACATCACCGACACTAGTAATCTTGTCCTTGTTGCAAGCGAGACCCTACCTAGCTATCACTACGACATCTTTGTGGACGGCGACGTGGCATACACAGCGAATGGCCAGCTGGCATCCGTATGGGATGTCACTGACCCCTTCGACCCCACTATCTCTGACAGTGTAGGCTCTAGCAGCCTAGCTATGGGTGTTTGGGGCTTTGGTCCCTACATGATTACCTTGCGGCAAGGAGACGGTGTCGAAATCTATGATACGCGTAACATCAATGACATCAGGATAATCAGCGCTTGCACGGGTATGGAGGGAGCACTCCAGGTTACAGCCCATGGTGACTACATCTATGTGGCGAACCGTAGTTCACTTGAGATTCTCCACTTCTTCGATAGCCGCTCAAGCTTCATCACAGGCGTTTCCACTGCTCAATCCGAACCTGTGCATCTTGGTGACCACGTCCTAAATGCCACACTATACACCACCACACTAAATCCCTACGGTACAGGAATGTCTTACTACTTGTCTGCCGACGGTGGGCTCCACTGGGAATCAGTGACTCTTGGTGTTTCCCACACATTCACCTACCCTGGTAGTGATCTGCGATTCCAAGTCAATTTCAGTACCTCCCACGGTGACAGGAGTGCTCGTCTCTTCGACATTACCATCAACTACAATCACATTCCTCTTGCCGCACCCTTCCCCTTCGCTGCTGCTATAGCGGTGATTGTCATCATCGTCGTAATACTGATCTTCCTTCTCCTGTACTTCCTTTGGTATAAGAAGAAGGAGAAGTAGCAGCAGGGTGTCAACTAATGGAGGCGCTTATGCGTCTCCCTCCCCTCTCTTTTTCGCCATGATGGTTTGTGTGCGAACCAGGACGAGTCCATCGGACTCCCATATCACCTGACGAAGGCAAAATCCCTCCTGATTGAACAGACCGATGTCGTGGAATGCACAACCTACAATGTGGGCGAGTTTCCTTACAGGTGGAGAACAAAATATTTTGTATGGTTTAGAATAGGGGAACCTTTTTGGCTTATGGCAATCAGAGATTAACAATCCTCCTGGAGGGAGGAAAATATATGGTTAAATTTAATTCTAAAACCCTTTTAGTGATTTTACTAGTGACTCTTATTCCATTCTCCTCTGTTATTTCGGCATCCTTTTCGACTCCAGTAGCAGCAGGGGCTGCTACTCGAACCAAAACTGGTTTCAGTGACGACTTCACCACAACAGATGCTCTAGACAGCGGTAATACGACTGCCGTTGGCTGGGGTTCTGGCACTGTCACAAGCCCGCGGACATCCTTGCTCCAGCTCCTTGACTACTTTGCCACAACTAATTCCGTCCGTTCGGTGGATGTGCAGGGTCGTAAAGCCTATGTTGGAATCTACAGAGACTTTGGTAACCCGCATGTACAGATTTTCGATTTGACTGACCCCTCAAACCTCAACAGCCTAACCTACCGAAACGCTCCAACTAGAACCTCTGATGTTCTGGTAGACGGCGACATCTTGTATGTCGGCTCAGACTTGAGCCTAGATGGAGATGGTGATCTCTTCACCTATAATGTCAGTGACACCAGTGTCACCGAAATTCCCAGTCCCCTTGATAACATCTATGATATCCCTGGTATCATTACTGGTCTTGCCAAGCAGGGGCACTTCCTCTATTTGGCAGCTGCAGACCCTAGTGGGGCATTTCAAATCTATGATGTGGAAGACCCCGCCAACGTGATACTGGCTAATACCTGGGGTTGGGATACTCCTTTGGACTTTGATGTTCATGGTCAAGTCCTCTATGCCGCTCACAGCACATATGGTGTAAAAACCATCAATGTTTCTGCGCCCTACAGTGTTCCCCAGACTATTATGGATTCTGTGAATACTCCTGGTAATGCTACTTCCATCCTAGTTGATGGTGGTGTTGCTTATGTGGCTGATGGCTCCAGTGGTGTGCAGGTGGTTGATGTTAGCAACCCCAATGATATCAGTATCATAGGAAGCTATGACACGCCTGGCAACGCCTTGAAACTGGCACTGCAGGGAGACACCCTCTTTGTAGCGGATTACAACGGCGGAGTCCAAGTCCTCGATGTCTCTGACCCAGCTAATCCTACCAGCCTAACTAGTGTTTCACCAGCAAATGTCTCTGATGTCGCTCTCTACGGCAGTGTGCTTGTGGTTGGTGCCAGTGATGGCATTTACACATATCAATATGGAAGCTTCACTGACCTATCCGTTGTAGGCAGCTACTCAAACTATGATGCCTGGGATGTACGTGTTCGTGGCGATGTTGCCTATGTCGCAGCAGGCTCTGATGGACTTGTCACCCTCAATGTTAGCAACCCTGCTGCCCCTGTGCTGCTAGACCAATACACCACAGGATCTGGCGACTTCTATCGCAAACTCGACGTTCAAGGTCACTTGGCCTTTGTGAATAACTATAGCTCATCTGGAGACATCATGATCTTCGATGTTAGCGACCCCACTGACATCACGTTAGTCAACAGTGATTCAGGTACTGAATTGCTTGACTTGTTCGCGTGGGGTGAGCTGCTCTTTTACACCTATTCTGGTGGATTTGGGATAGCGAACATCTCCACCCCATCCAGTCCCATCTATTACCCGGATTACATCGGAGCCAATGTTACTGCCTGCTGGGTTCAGGGATACCATCTATACCTAGCATGTAACCTTAGTGGTGACGGTTATGGTATCCGCGTTTATGACATAACAGATGCTTTGAACCCTGTTCTGGTCGACGACGACCTTTGGCTTTCAAGTAATCACTACGACATCTTCGTGGATGGCGATGTTGCCTACGCTGCCAATAATTTCTGGGAAGGCGTCTATAATGTCACCAACCCCTTTGAAGTCGCTATAAGCGATAGTATCTATAATCCCCCGTCTCGGTGCCTTGGTGTTTGGGGCTTTGGACCCTACATGATATCGGCCCGTTATGGAGAGGGTATCAGTATTTTCGATACAAGTGACATCACCGACAGCAGGCTCATCAGCAGTAACACGGGAATATCAACCGCAATCCAGGTTACTGTACATGGCGATTACATCTACGTGGCAAACCGAAATTCATTGGAAATCCTCCACTTCTTTGATAGCAGCTCTAGCTTTGTAACTGGTGTTTCAACCGCCCAATCCATCACTGTCGATACGACACTCGACCTCATTACCAATGCTACCATCGATGCAACAACCTTGATTCCATACTCCACAGGAATGTCTTACTACTTGTCCGCTGATGGTGGGCTCAACTGGGAATCAGTGTATCTTGGTGTCCCACACACCTTCACAAACCCAGGCAGTGATCTACGTTTCCGAGTCAACCTCACCACAAGCCTTAGTGACAGGAGCGCCCTCCTCTTCGACATCACCATCGACTATGACCACATATCTCTAGTGCCACCCTTCCCCTTGGCTGCAGTGATAGCAGTAATTGTCATCATCATCGTGATACTAATCATCCTTCTCCTGTACTTCTTCTGGTATAAGAAGAAGGAGAAATAGCAGCCGAGTGTCAACTAATGGAGGCGCTTATGCGTCTCCCTCCCCTCTCTTTTTTGCTAGGAAGACTTGTTAGAAGAGAGCGTTATAGTTCAGGTTCGGCTATAACTCGTCCTAGGTTTGCTGTGAGGTCGAGTTTGAAGTACATTCCTGCGATGATGTTTTCGAGTTCCATGATTTTGTCAAGGGGGTCCCAGGGGCTGTTACCGAAGGTTAGTTTGCCTTCTCCTCCCTGGCCTTCATGGATAGTGGCATCGAGTTTGGCAGCTGTTATCTGTTTGACGTCGTAGCCTTTGCCATCGACGGAGGGGATGAGTTTGAGGTTGATGGAGTCACCGGTATCTATCCAATCTCCAGGACCGGTGAGTTCGATTTCGAAGTCGAGAACAGTTTCACCGCCACGGTGGATGCTGGCTTCGATTTCGTTGTCGTCGTGTTCCCATTTGAACTCAGCCATCTTGGCGGGGTAACCCCAGACTTCTCGGTGGGAGGCGCAGGAGGGGTCATTGTCAGTGTACATGACGAGGGTATAGACGCCAAAGTGCTCTTTGTAGGTGCACTGAACAACTATGGCAGCCTCGTACATTTCATCGCCAAAGGGAGTATTCCGGAACTTGGCGAGATACGCTCCTCCTAGTAATCCGGGTTGGAGGGGTTTAGGTAGGATACGTTCCATACACGCAGCGGTGGGAGTGAACACGACCTGGATCATCTCCGAGTCGGTGTATTTGAGGCTTTTAATCGGGTGGAGGGGCATCTGGTGGGGCATAGAAACAGGATCGGTCATAGCATTAGTCACCACTTGAGATATCAACCATTCACCTCTTTAGGCTCTTATTTCTTCCGTTGTCCAAATCTTATCCAATCTGTGTGGAGGGTTCAGGTTGGTGTTTGGTTCCTGCATCATAGACAGGCACTGCCCCTTGGAGGGCTGTAACCTCCCGCCTCAGCCAGGCGTTTAGGGTCTCCGCCCAACTGGCGGCGACCAACAACCATAACAGGTTCAGCGCCGAGTTCAAGTCCCGTGCGATGACCAGCCCGCAACACTCGCAGCGGTAAACCCGCTCGGACAAGGACAGCTTCTCTTTGATGTGACCACACCGTGAGCAGCGCTTAGAAGAAGGGTAGAACCTGGGTGCTATGTGGAGTCGGGACCCATACCATCTTGTCTTGTAGACGAGTTGTCTGCGCATCTCCCCGAACCCCGCGTCCGCGATTGCTCCTGCAAGCCTTTGGTTCTGAAGCATACCCTCCACGTGTAGGTCTTCAATGATGGTGGCTGACTTGGTTCTCGCCAACCACGACGAAGCCTTATGGAGGGCGTCACGACGAATGTTAGTGATGCGGGCGTGAATCCGCTGGAGCCTGAGCCTAGCCTGCACCTGGTTTTTACTGCCATTCTTTTTTCGGGAGAGACTACGTTGGGCACGGCGAAGCTTGCGAGTAAAACGGGAGAGGGCACTGGGGTTCGGGAACTCGGTGCCATCCGACACCGTCAGGAGGGTCGCAACCCCCCAGTCAGCCCCAACCTCTGATCCAGAGTTTACGGGTACTGTTATGCGTTCTTCTACCTGCACTGACACAAACCAGCGCCCTGCCTTTTCGGATACAGTGGCTGATAGGACTCGACACCAAGTAACCTCAACGGGGAGATAACCCTTCTCCTTGAGGCGGAGGACCCCCAGTCTGGGCAACTGGATGCAATCATTGTAAACCCTTATTGTTCCTCTTAAGCGGAAAGAGCCGATGCCCTGTTTTCTGGACTTGTATCTTGGGAACCCGGGTTTTTCTCCAGTCTTGAGTCGGCGGAAGAAATGCTTGAAGGCCTGGTCTAGGTCTCGCAGAGCTTCTTGGGGGGCACATTTAGACACCCCATACATCCAAGAGAACCTGGTCTGCTTGAGCTGGACGAGTTGACTATGGAGCTCCATAGCGGTGGGGGACTTGCCAGTTTGTTGGTATGTTTGGATCTTCTGGGCGAGTCCCCAGTTGTAGGTAAAGCGTGTACAGCCAGCGTGCTGGCGTAGAAGGGCTCGTTGTTTGTTGTTGGGGCGGAGCTCCGTCTTATAGGCTCGGTGGATAAGCATGTTGAGGGCGCTTGTGGGTGTATTAGCCAGCTGTGTTCTCCACTCCTCAAGAGACAGCTTATTATTAGTCTAGATTTGCTGTTCGTATTTTAACCCCCGTATTACCCTCATTATGCCACGCCAATAAAGTGGTGTGGTCGTTGGGGGGATTGGATCGTTTTACATGTCAGGAATTGCTTGCTGCGGTTTGGGAGATTTGTCGTTGGACTATTCGTCCTCGTCTGTCCTTACTCTGAGCTAAAAGATTGGAGAATTTTTAGCAACACTTGTTTTCCCTCATGGTCTAGGTACATTGTAATAGCTTCCATGGTTTTGCTGACTAGTTCATCAATTATTTCTTCACCTTACAACAGAAAAGAGCTAGAATCGGGGAGAAAAATAGGGGTCAAGGCGGGGGCTGTCCCGACGCCCATTTCTGGGTTCAGCCCGCCGCCTTTTCTGTGCACTCTACCATCGGAGTTGCCACAGAGTTTTTGCGCCTTCAGTGTGATTCAGAGTTGTGTGTTGGGGGGTAAGCGTTAGTGTCGGGAGAGGAGGATTAGTAGTGCGCGGCGCTGGATGGGTCTTGCTCGTGGGTTGTGGCATCCGGTAAAGGCACGTTCTGCCTGGGGGGCCTTTGTGAGGTTTATTTTTTCTTTCATGCACATCACCTCCGTTTATGGGGTTTTACCTTCGGGTAAGGACTAGTCCGTGGGCGAATGCGTTTCGGACTTGGTGGGGGGTTTGTGTTGGTTTTCTTTGCTTTGTGTTCATTTTTGTTCATCTCATATCCTGCGTGTTTGTTCTCACGCTATGAGAATAGTAGTACACGCTATGATATAAATGTTCTGGTACAAGAGAAGATACTTGTCCATTATGAGAAAATCAGCTAGAAAGCACCCAAAACCCCCAGAAAACAATACCCCCAAACCGGAAATCACGCAAACAACGTGAAAATTAAATGTCAGGTAGGAAAACTGTATCCTACACATTAACTGGAGAATGAGAACAAATGACGAAAGCAGCTGTAATCACCCACTCAGTATACGGGAACACACAGAAAGTCGGTCAAGCCCTAGGAAAAGGACTCAAAGAGAAAGGCATTACCGTCGACTACTACAAGGTAGAAGACGTAGATCCAACGAAACTAATCAAGTACGATTTACTGGCATTTGGTAGTCCCACCCACGCCTTCAGACCGTCAGTGCCAATGAAAAAGTTACTCGAGAAGCTAAAGGGAACCGATGTTGAGGGCAAATGGGGCTTCGCCTTCGACACAAAGTACAAGTCTAGGCTCGCGGGAAACGCCTCCAAGCATATCGAGAAGAAGTTAAAGAAACTCGGATTGCGAATCATACATCCAAGGGAATCAGCAATCGTAACTGGGAAAGAAGGCCCCCTCGTAGAAGGCACCGAAGACCGATTCCGCAAAATCGGTGCTGAAATCGGAAGCCTTCTCAAACAACAATAAAGCTGTGCACTACTCTCCTGCTTTCTCCCATCTTATTCTTCCCAATAAAGCCTTGAGACCTGACGGAACCCGAACTTCCTTGTTGGGTTGATGGTACCATGGATGCGCGGTGAGCACAACATTCTCGTCTACTTCTAGTATGTTGAAATTCGGGCACGAGAAGAGGGATGAAACATCAAGCGAGGTCAAAGGATTTCCGGTGAGATCAAGGTCGAGAAAGTGGTGGTGATTACTCAGTGGTGCTAGGTCAATCTGTGTTAGTTTGTTTGAGCTAAGAAGGAGAGTAAGCAGGTTGTGGCAGGTGGCTAGTGGGGAGAGGCCGATTTTGGTCAAGGCATTCTCAAATAAGGTGAGTACTCCGAAATTATCACAATGACGTAGTGGTGAGAGGTCAATTGCTTCAAGTTTATTCTTGGCGAGGAAGAGGAAGCTTAGGTGAGGGCATTCAGCCAGCGGTGAGAGGTTTATGCTAGCTAGCTCGTTTGTGGAAAGGTTCACCCCTAGCAGCTTCGTACAGTGCTGTAAGGGAGAGAGATCTACATGTGTCAATCGGTTTTCAACAAGACATAGTACCCTAAGGGCAGGGAAGGTTGCCAGCTGTGACATATCAAACGATTCAAAGAGGTTTCCCCCAAGGTGTAGCCGTTCAAGTTTAGGGAGAACTTCTAGGGGAGTCAAATCCAGGGTCTTCAGTCGGTTGCCGTTGAGCCAGAGACGTTGGAGATTGGAACAAGCTTGAAGTGGTGTTAAGTCGATGTGGGCAATTCCTCTACGAGACAGCTTGAGAGTAGTCACGCTCCTTGAGATTCTACTAGTAGTCCATGCGCCATCCGCCTGTTGGTATCGAAGAATAACATCTGCCATTGACGCCACTTTGGTAGCGCTGTCGAGAGGGTATCTTTTAACTATATTCAAACGCATTGTGGGTGAGGAAAACTTGTCTAATCGTTCGAGCAGGTGGTCTAATGGTGAAAGGCTTAGAGATGTATCTGAAGTATATTGACATGTTACATGAATCCAAACATGAGATGTACATGCCAGGGAAAGACACACACAAAGTGGATTTTGGCTCGGTTAGTATCTGGATGAGCGCTGCTGGAGCAAGGGATTGTAGAGACAGCATGGTCTATGTTCACAGGGCGATTAGGAATGAGGATACGGTTATGGTGATTGCCGATTACAAGTTCGGCGAGTATTACGTCCGCTATCTCCTTGTGGGATTATTAAATAAGCGGGGTCGTATCCAGTTGGCCATCAGACATGAACTGGTAGTGAACCTTGACTGGAAGGGCTATGAGCCCTACTAATAAGAGAGTAGATTCCTGAAGCCATGATACTTCTCAGAAACCGAGGAGGACAACAAGTTCCTGTTCTTGCTTTTCAGAACCCTAGGATTTGGGTTTCCACATTTTTCCACATTTTCTGCATTGCATTTTTCCAGCAAAAGCCGGTGAGGCTACTAAGAGGATGCCATCTCGGTCCTCTCTTTCCTTTCTTCTGTTTTCAATCGTGTCTATCAACATGAGATGAATTGCCAGTTTCTCGCCACATTCAGGACACTCTTTTTCCTTGGACATAATTCTCCTTTCCTATAGCAATGAGACGTGCATTGTTTGATTTTAGGCTGCGTCTCGCCAGTGTGTTGTATAATCATAGCCGATATTAAATAGAAAAACCTTTGCACTATAATAACCTGAGAAGTAAATCCTTCTTGTTTCTGGAGGGTCGATGCCGAGACAGCAACAATTATTCATATCTGAGGGAGAAATCGGTTTACACTAATGAGGTTTTGGATTATGCCACGAGTTAAGATAACTGCCATTAAGAAATTCAGTCCAGAGGAAATCTTCGGACATGAGATGCACCGACAGGATGGAAACATAATTCGCGCTTGTAGCATTGAAATTGGCGAAGAATTCATTGTCGACAGCCACTTGAAGATGCCCGAGAACTTCTGTCCCCGCGTCTGGCATGACTATTACGGCCTGCTAATGATGTACTTTTACGGCGGTGACATGGAGTATCCCGCCCCTGGCGTCACCTATGTACCTTGCGGCGATGGAGTACGTCCGGTGATTTTCAAGATCGAGCCGATTAAAGACTAGCTTGATCCTAATTCTTGGCGTGGGTGATTGGTAGGTTATTGGTATGTTTGTGAGCCGTTCAAGGATTATATTTATAAACCACACATTGGTTATCTACATATAGGTAACTAATCTATCAGAATGGTGTATAAAATGCCTATCCCGCTCATGTTAGGATTCGTGAAATTCCTTCACGATTTATTCACAGCCGTTTGGATTGGTGGCCTGTTTATTTTAGGCGTCGCAATCCTCCCGTCAATCAATAGAGCCCTGGGTTCCCAACCTGAAAAGAAAGCTGTAATGGATACGATACGAAAACGCTTCAGCATCGTAGTCTACATCAGCATTCTTGGACTGCTCGTCACAGGTATAATGTTGAGCAACCGTTCCCCCCTATTCTTGGGCTACTTCAACCTCAGTAACGAGTATTCCTTTCTACTCGCCATCAAGCACCTGCTAATCGTGTTAATGGTAGTACTTACAGTTGTGCGAAGCGTACTGCTCCCTCGATTAACAAGCCTCACTCCACCTAGAAAGATGAAGCTAAATGGTGTCGTCCTCTTTGCTAATATCATCCTTGGACTTCTCGTTTTACTGCTCAGCGGCTTCACAGCTGCAGCCGCCTTGGCCCCTAGCCCACCTTAAATATATCAACATGTAACTCCCTTATCAAAAATGTAGGAGTTATTGAATGCCCAGCCGTACCCCCAAGCCGAAAGAATCTAAGCGACCAGGATCAGCAGTATCCGACATAGCAACAACCTCTTCCACTAACCCTCTAGAGCCCTTGCCCATCGTTCGAGCACTACTGCTAGCCCTTCTTCAAGCAAATCCCGGTTCGTCAGGTTATGACTTGATGAAGCTTGTACGGCAAAGCACACACGACACAGTTGAACTGAAGTCGGGTACTGTGTATCCAGAGCTGAAAAGACTAGAACGAGATGGATTGGTGACTTCCATACAAGAAGGCGAAAGGCGGAAGAGGAGAAGCTATCAGCTCACAGCAAAAGGGAGAGAAGAACTTAAGCAACTCCTGCACCAAGTACAGTTCAGAATCCGAAACATCCTACAACCACTCATCAACATCATAGAAACATGAATCACTAATTCTTTGCCTACTACAGTGAGGTGATACCCATAACTAGAACACCGAATCGCCAGTATCTTTTCAGCCAGATTCTTCCCCAGGTCAAGGAGATTCTAGCTGGTTCAGATACCACAGAGGAGAAGCTTCTAGCTCTCTGTCAGGTTCTCCATTCAGGGGTGAACTGGTTTGATTGGGTAGGCTTCTATCTAGTTGACCCAGAGACTCCCCGGACGCTAGTGCTGGGCCCATACGTGGGGGCACCCACAGACCATGTTCGCATCCCCTTTGGTCAAGGGATTTGTGGACAGGCTGCGGAACGCCAGGAAACCTTCATGGTGGATGATGTTTCTGAGGAACCCAATTATCTTGCCTGTAGCCTTCATGTGAAATCAGAGATTGTTGTGCCTATCTTCAAAGATGGCGAGTTTGTGGGGGAGCTTGATATCGACTCCCATACCGTTGAAGCCTTCAACAAAAAGGACCAGGCATTCCTCGAGACGATTTGTGAACTCATCAGTGCTATCCTGTAGACACTAATGCTCCCTTTTATAGCGGGGCACTTGTTGTTGTGTTCAATCTTTATTCTATTCATCACGTGTTTCAGCAAATTAATATATACGAGGGAGCATTGAGGATGTTTGAGGGTAGGTATTTTGAAGAGTTCGATGCCGGCTAATTGGACTGAACAGCTCACAGCCATCATTCTCCTCTTTGGTATAGGACTATCTTGTTTTCCCTTAGGTTTAGTGATTGAATGTGTCTTCAGACCTGATTACCAGATTTATACTTATAATGGGCCTTTTGAAGCGGATCTTTCTGCTTCCACTCCGATGGTGAATCTATCCCTTTGGAGGTGCTACAAGATTGAAATCGAAGCCAGTGCGGAGGATTTTTCGCTTGTGACGATTCGAATATTGAATGCTGCTTCCGCGGTGGTTCTTAGTATTCCTCCCCTAGCCGATAACAATGAAACAGGTTCCTTTACGGTTATGCTGGAACGTGACGTTGAGACGGAGCTTACAATGGAAATCGAGTGGATTGGACAACCCCTTCTCTTTCAATGCTACATAATTGCTTATACCCATTGGGGACCTGTTTATATGCGGATTCCAGCTTTTGAATTCTGGTGGCTGCTTGGGTCTCTACTTATTATTGTGGGGTTTGGTCTAGCCATACATTTCGTTAAACGCACAAAGGCATGGTATTAAATCCGACTGCAATATTAATCATCAGTGATACCAATCGGTAAGAAATCAATGAGGGATAACTCGTGATGAGCTATGCGCGTGGGCTGTTCGAGTGACTGGCACATTGACCTTAACCATTTTTGGCCCAGAGCCCTTGACCGCCTTGTTGAGCGGGTAGCACGTTTCGACCTCTTCATCTTCGCTGGTGACATGTCCCATGATAAGTACAAGTACAGAGAGTTCTGCCATAAACTCCGAAGGGCTGCCTCAGACACCGAGATAGTCTTTGTTGTGGGGAACCATGATATCTGGCTGCTCGAGCCCCCCAAACCTCAGCGGGACCTCACCGAAGAACTTCAGCTGTACCTGGCTGGTGAGAAAGGAGACTTGGTGAAGGTAAAGAGGCAGGATATGCGGGACCGGAGGGGTTTGGCCTACCTCTTGCTCTTGGAACGGAGTCTAAGCGGTTACAAGACGGAGGCACTCAGTGCAGCCTGTATCGAGGCAGATATCCATCTACTCGATGTATGGGGACCTCTGGTGATGGGGAAGACAGCGATTGTAGGTAATTGCGGCTGGTATGACTATTCCTACCGAATCCCTGAATATGAGGTGGATATGCTTCAATACAAGGCAAAACAATTACGTGGGGGAGGTACTTGGATGGATGCCCGCTTCGCCTTCTGGGGCGCCCCAGACGAGTTGGTCTGTGAAGCAATGTTGCAGGATGTTCAAGCCCAGCTTGAGTTTCTGGAACGGGACCACCCAGAGGTTGAGAATATTATTGTAGTGAACCATCACGTACCTCATCCTTCGGGTGTGAAGGTGAAGGGTGAGATCAGCTGGGATTTCTTCAATGCCTTCATCGGTTGCGGACGCTACTCCCAGCTCTACCAGAAGAGCTCGAGGGTACAACAAGTGATCTTCGGACACACGCACTTCCGCCAACACTTCCAAGAAGGACATGTAAAATATTCTTGTTCTCCCTTTGGCTACCTTTCTAGAGAGGATGAGAACCCTCTAGCTCTCCGCCAGACCCTCAACGAGGGAACTGGAAATATTGAAAAGGCGCTCGACACAAAGTTCTTTGAATTTAACATCTAGGGCGTGGATGATTTGATTTTCTGGTTTATCGCTGGGTTCCTTCTGTTGGTTTTTCTCCTCCTCAATGTGATGTGTAGACGTCAGGTTGTGCCCCGTAAGCTCAGCTTTGAAGGGATTGAGCCTCCTGGTGCGGTGCAGGCTTTCGATACCTTTAGCCGTCTTCTTCCTCCCTTCAGGATCCTCCGTCTCCTTTTCTCACGAGAGCTAAAGCGGTATAGCCCACAGGGAACCCTAGTGGATGCTGGTTGTGGTCCTGGTTACCTTATTCTGCTTATCGCACGGCAGTTCCCTCACCTCCGAATCATTGGAGTCGATATTGCCCAGAGCATGGTGAATGCAGCCACACATAACATTGCAGTAAGGGGGTTAACTGAAAGGATTGATTTACGGCAAGGCGATATCCATAAGCTTCCGTTTAAGGCCAAATCCTTAGACTTTATAGTGTCCACCCTTGCTCTTCATCACTGGGAGCGTCCCTCCAAAGCCTTTCGGGAAATTTATCGTGTTCTAAAACCTGGGGGTCAGTTTCTAATCTTTGATTTTCGCCGGGATACTAGGGGCTTGGTGTATTGGTTCCTCTGGTTCATTACGAACCGCATAGCCCCCAAGCCGCTCCGTCAGGTCCAAGAGCCCTTTAGTTCCCTACAATCAGCCTACACAGTTGCAGAGGTTCAGGACTTCCTCCAGGATTCACCCTTCCATTATCGGGTGGTGAAGCCCAGTGTTGCTTGGATGTTTGTCCACGGAAAGAGGTAGGGTGAGAGCTACCAATAGTCTCTGCTACCTTCCTCGTAGATGAGTACCCAGCGACCAGTATTGACCTACCAATGGATTGTATGTGATTAACCTCATCTTGGCGATGTCAGGTTCACCGTCTTCGTCGAGAACCTTGTCGTCTATGTGCCAGGCTAGGACCTCACCTACGAAGAGATGATGGGCACCCAGCTCGATGACCTGAAGGGTCTTGCACTCGATGTTGAGTGGGCACTCCTTTATCCTTGGTGATGTGACTTTGCTGGAGGGTTCTGGTGTCAAATTGCAGGTAGCGAATTTGTCAATGGAGCGACCCGACTTTGTGCCGCAGGTAATGACGGCTTCGAGGAGGTCTTCGGAGGGGACGTTTACAACAAAGTCACCAATCTGCTCAAGAAGGCCAAAGCTGTGACGGTTGGGTCGTACACCGATGGCAATTTGAGGGGGTTTGGAGCAGACATTGGCAACCCAGGAAAGCGTGATAATGTTTGCGCCCATTTCGTTTCCCACGCTGACCAAGACAGCGGGGCAGGGAACTAGAACGGTTGCAGGTTTGTGCTCTTGCTTCATATTGACATCTCTGTTTGCTACTAGCGGATAAGTCTTTTATTCGCCGACACAACTAGGTGTTTGGTGGATGCTGATATGGTTAATGAAGACTCAGTCAAACAGCTTGTCAAGTATCTTGACCAGCTGGCAGTTTCTCATCTTGAGAGAGTTTATGGAAAAGTACATGGAGCTGAGACCATTAAACGCTTTCAGGAGCAGTTTGCTAAGCGGTCAGAAGATGTCTTGGCAAGACCAGTTGATCCCCTTTGGAAACACCACGCCGTCAATCCCTGTTTGGTGATTGCCCTAGGGGAGGTCCAAGAAACCTCTGTTTCTTCCTTGACAGAACAAGTGGTTGATATTTACAGGGTCCTGCTTCAACCTTCTAATGATAGGTTTCACCGGTGGATTGTCGACAGTACCGACCCTTGGGCTAGCATTGTCGAGGATATAAAGGCGGGAAACAAGCAGTACTATGACAATGAGTATTTTGACCTGAAAGTTGTGTTTGATTCTGAGAAGGTCTTTGGCTTTGACCTTCGTCGATGCCTCTACTGTGACTTTTTCAGGGAGTGGGGTCATCCTGAGCTAGCTCCCGTCCTCTGCAAGTATGACAACCTTTTCGCCGAAGCTATGGAGAAGTGGGTAAGCTTTGAGCGTACCAGCACAATAGCTGATGGCGCTGACCTATGTGACTTTCGATTCCATAGAAAATAACCGTCTTGGTGAGCAGAGCCAAACACCTAAATTCAAGTACGTTGCGGTAATGGTATGCAACCCCTTCCTTTGGAATTTCTCCTCATCATCGCTGCAGTCATTCTCGTTCTAGTAATAGTCATAATAGTGCTCATCTACTTGCTTCGACGAAGACGGAGAGCTGCCGTTGTTACGAGAAGGCGAAGGTCCCGAAGAACGATTCCATCGCCAGCACATCGTGTTCAGTGTCAGAAGTGCTTCTCTGTTACCGACTCCAGAGTAAAGCACTGCTCCGTTTGTGGTGCTGAATTATAATCTTAACCTGAAGGGATCCGTGTCTTAGCGCGGCTCCCCACTCCCCTTTTTTCCTTCAGGGCTAGTTCACAAGCCTTCTCCGAAAATCCCGTACCTAACTCACCTGCAAAGTCCCCTTCGAGAGATATAAAAAGCATGGTGCTACTCCTATACTCACATTTATCTGGGTGCATTCCTAGATTCCAATATCGACACTTAATTTGTGAGTGGAGATGTAATGTCTGTGAAACCATCACGTTTCCTCATTTCCCTTATCTGCGTTGTAGCCTTAATTCAGCCTGTTTTTTTGGGGCTTGCTCCTACACCCTCCTATTCGCTACAACAGACTCCTATAACAAAAATTAACGAACGTCTTCCAGTTCTAGAACGAATGGAAGAACCACAATCACTTCCAGACACATCAACACCTGATGTGTCACTCTCTGCAGAAATGCCTGCAGAGTTGGATACTCCGACAAGGCAGACCGATGACTGGACGGTCATGGTCTTTATCTGTGCTGATAACAATCTCGAAGAAGCAGGATTTGATGATATCAATGCGATGGAGACCATTGGCTCAACAGCTGATGTTAACATAATTGTTGCAGTTGACTTTAGCGCATCATACTCAGGCGCCCCATTCACTGGAGGCAAAATCTACTATATCGATTATGATACAGGCGGTTCCATCGCTTCCACCGAGCTTTACAGCTGGCCCTCTGAGCCTAACTTTGGTGACCCCGCTACTCTAATCTATTTCGTAAATTATGCGCAAACAAACTATCCTGCAAATAACTATGCCCTTGTCCTCTGGGATCACGGTGGAGGATGGGCTGGAGTTTGCTTCGACGATAATCCCAGCGCTGGTATCAGTATGTCTGAGCTTTCCACAGCCCTTGGCGACGGCTCCCTCCTAGACATCGATCTATTAGCCTTTGACGCCTGCCTAATGGGACAAGCTGAAGTCGCTTATCAGGTACGTGACCATTGCGACTTTGCTGTCTTCTCTGAAGAAAACATTCCCTTTCAGGGCTTTCCTTATGAGTACTGGCTTGATGACCTCACCACCACACCTAGCATGAGCCCCGCAACCCTGGCAAGCACTATGGTGGATCGGTATTGTGAAGCCTACGACACTGGCGGAATCTATGCGAGCGTGGGCGCGGATCAAGTTTGCCTTTCTGCTGTGCAGACCTCCCAAATCAGTGGTGTTTCAGGGGCACTCAATACCTTTACTGACGCCCTGGACTCGACATCAGTGGCACGAACCCATTACAGCTCATTGAGCTACGCTATCGGAAACACATACACTTTCGGATACCCCTTGTACATCGACTTGGGCATCTTTGCTTCACAGGCCGCTGCTTCAATCACCGACGCCACTATCGCGGGTTATGCTTCGAGTCTTGCTTCTGCAGTCACCACTGCCGTGAGTGCTGAAGAGCACCTCTCTGGAGCAGGGAGCCTGACTGGGCTTAGTATCGCTCTAGAAGATTATGGATCATCATCGATAGCGCTTGCAACTGACACAAGATACGACGAATTTCTTGATATCTTTTGCTCCATCGGAGCATCCAGTTCCTCCTGTCTCACGCCCGTAGCTGGTTACACCTATGGATTCCTGGATTGGCCTGGTGACTCGGTCTACTACAAGTTCGTTCCAGGAGCCAGTGGTTACTACTCCTTCAGCTTGAGCGCGATGCAGGACCTGAACGAGGATTATGACCTCTACCTTTATCGTGGAAGCACGGAAATCGACTCCTCAACTTCATATGATTCCACAGAAACAGTTTCAGGCACTCTCACTGGCGGCACCACCTATTATGTTGAAGTCTATTGCTATTCTCAATGTGGTGCCTTCCGTCTTAACATCCCTGCTGGCGGTACAGGCGGCACGACTGGAGGCGGAGGAACCCCACCAGGTATCCCCTTACTCCTAATCATTGCCCTCATCGCCATCGTCGTTGTCATTGTCATAATCGTCGTCGTTGTGGTTGTCGTCCGGCGACGCCGCGCCAGAGACGTCTACGGTACAACTAGCACATCGTCTGTTAGAGCCGTTTCAAGTCCTACAGGAAGAGTACGCTGCCAACACTGCTTCTCCATCGTTCCATCTGATTCGACATTCTGCCCAATCTGCGGTAACAGAGTCTAAACTAGACACCAAGGGATCCGGGCTTTAATGCGCGGCTCCCTCCACCCCTCTTTTTTTAAATCTTAGATAGCCAAAAGGCATGGGACGTGAAGAAGATTCCTAATGAATGGGACACAAGCGAGAAAACAAAATTCAAGCCAAAGCGACCCAGGTGTGTACACGAGATAAAGCCCAAAGCAAAAGACTGAACCTCGCCCTACTCGGATTTACCTTTGTTTATATAAGTTAGAAGATACAATCAATTGAGGGTTTATGCCATGACATCTGCTAATCCTAGTAAGGATGATTCACGGTACCGTGTTGACACAATCCACGCTACCAGCCTTGAAGGTAATCCTCTAGGTTCACCTGTTGACCGTAACATAGCCATCTATCTACCGCCTAGCTACTTCGATGAGCCAAGTGAGCGATACCCCGTTGTCTATTTTCTGCATGGATACTCTGGAAACAATATGGGTTTTACCGTGTATCCAACAGTAGAAGAGAACCCGAATCTGCCTGTGATGCTCATCCCACCTGCAATCCTTGAGCAAATCGATGTTCCACGGCTACCATCCTATCAGCAGTTTGATGAACTTGTCGAGAAAGCCTATTTGCCGTCAATGATCTTCGTGCAACCCGACGGCAGCCTTCACCAGCCCAACGTGTTTGGTACAAAGTCGCCTACAGGAAAGGAAATGACCAAAGGCAGCTTCTATGTTAATTCACCCAACACGGGTAACTACGAGGACTACATCCTTGAAGTAATCCAGTATATCGACGCGAACTATCGCACTGAAGCTAAACGGTCCCAGCGCATCATAGCAGGCGGTTCTATGGGAGGATATGGTTCCCTTCGCCTAGGACTTCGACATCCTGAGCTTTTTCACAGCGCCATTGGACTAAGCCCAGCAGACCTCGACATTGGCCAACGAGCTCTTGGTCACAAGCTTCGCATACCAATCTACAACGCGCTTTTTGGCCCAGATGTGACTGCAAAGCATGGTGATAGCATCTGGGGCGACATCATGGACACCCTTGACCTTATCTGGTGCAAGGAAAGAACCTTACTAGCCTCCATTAAACGCGATGATGAAGGCAGAGTTGTATCCTTCAGTAAGGAGGCAGGAGAACACATCCGACAAGGCTGCTTAACACACATTCTAGAAAAGCTAGACACTAGTGACCCTCAAGGTTCAGGTCTACCATTCATTTACTTGAGCTGTGCCCAAGACGATGAGTTCGGCCTAGCCCCTGGCGCCGAGAAGCTCCACCAGTTACTCGACAAGTTGGGCATAATGCATAACTTTGACTTCTACGATGACCCCAAAGCAAAACTCTCACCACATATCCTAGGAATCGCCTATCAAGTCATTCCATCACTCCAATATTGCCTTCTGCAGGCTGCCCATGAAGAAGCGGATGGATGAAATGTACTAAGAGTCTATACCTGAACCAGAAATTTCAGGAACAACACTATTGTTTCCTTCGTCGGCGGATTATCCACCAGACTAGTAACACAACTACAACCCCTATGATGATACCTACAATAACAAACCAAACTAGCAGTTCTAATGTCGCAGCGGGTAATCCTAAACAATGTACAAGCCAGAGGTCTGGGTCATCCTCTCCCTCGAAGGAATAACCTGTCAATACTAGGCTACCATCAGCCAGTTCCACTAAGTCGCGTCCATAGTCGTTATCGACTCCCCCAAAGGCTTCGTGGCCTAGGAGAAAGCCGTTGCGGTCGGTGTAGACTAGCCATAGGTCCTCACCACCTGCACCAAAGTTCTCAGTGGATCCAATTAGTACGATACTACCTGTACTGTGTTCGATAAGCGACCAGCCAGAATCGTGCCTTTCGCCTCCGTAAGTCTTATGCCATTGTAGTATGCCATCTTGGTTTATTCTAATGAGCCATAGATCTGAGTTCCCGGTGCTGTAGCTGTCAGTTGAGCCCACCACTAGGAAACCGTCGCTTGTCTCGATTATTCCTTTGCATAAATCATGCCCTGCCTCGCCAAAAGTTAGGTCCCAGAGCAGATGACCAGTCTCATTTGTGCGGAGTATGTAGGCGTCTTCCAATCCCCCTGTTGCCCCTCTCTCACCAGCGATGATGAAGCCACCACTACGGCACTCTATGATGTCGTGTCCGTACTCATAGGTGGAGCCGCCGAACACTCGGTACCAGAGAAGGTTGCCATCCTGGTCTGTCCTAACCAAGTAGATGTCATTATCACCTGAACTATAACTTGCTGAGTAACCAACTACTGCAAAGCCTCCATCGCTGCACTCAACAATCGAACGCCCAAAATCACCAAGCACTCCTCCGAAGCTCCTGTTCCACATGGGAACTCCATTGCCGTCAACCCGAAGCAGCCAAAGGTCCCGGAAGCCAACAGAGTAAGTTGATGAGTAACCAGTCAATGCATAGCCACCCGCGGCGCACTCGACGATGGAGTAGGTGTAATCAGATAGGAGTCCACCGATTGAGTGGTTCCACTGGAGTATACCATTCTCATCTGTTCTCACAAGGTAAGCATCGTGATTCCCTCCGGCTCCGTAGCTGTTCGAAGCCCCTGCAACCGTGAAGCCTCCTGCTTCAGCCTCTACCAGTGACCAGCCATAATCTCTGCCAGCCCCACCAAAGGTGTAAGACCAGATAGGAGCCCCTGACTGTCCATGAACCGTGAGTGTAGAAGACTCTGTGACCGGAGTAACAATCAACAGACAGAAGA
>JAEOTB010000106.1 GCA_016840065.1 Candidatus Hermodarchaeota archaeon
GGAACCCTACGACTATTACATTGACACCCATCTCGTCCATCAGTTTTGCGATCTCGATTTTCTCGTCAATGAGGAGAGTGGTTCCAGGTGTCTGTTCTCCATCTCGGAGGGTTTCGTCCCAGATGAACACTTCTTTAGGCAGGTGCTTTGACCGAGTCTCTTGTAGTTTGTTGAAGTTGACAATTAATCCTTCTAATTCAAGCTCGTCCAACAACATGTATTCCACCAACCAGACTAAAACAGGTAAGTGGAAACTTAAGTCTTTGTTGAAATCGCTAGAAATCACCAGAGTTTGTGTTCAGCTTCAGTCTGGCTCTAGACTCCGAATAATATATTGATGAAGCCACCTAACGCGAATGTTATCACTAGAAGAGATACATACTCTAGAATGCTCTTCACGGTTCTAGGCATCTCCTTTTTCGCGTACCACGCTTCGAGAAGAATTGCGATAAATGCGAAGATGCATGCTTTCACTGCTACTGACAAGAAGAAGTTGTACAAGCTCGTGAAGGCAAAGGCAATCCAGGCAATTATGAAGATGACACCAAAAATTAGGAAAACCCAGAAGGTAGATTTCCCCATATCATCAACCCCGCCATAAACACCTATGAAATAGAAGAGCATCGCTGCAATCAATGCAAACAGTGTCACGGCATAAAACTTGGTGACCGCACCGTCTATGAATGAGAATAGACCTAATTGAGTGACTGAAAGTAGCATATCTGGGGGTAGCAGGAGTAATCCACCTCGAAGTCCTAGGAAAACAAGATAGAGTATCATTCCCCACGCGAAATCAGTTAATTTTGCTCCGCTCATGTATTCCTCTCTCTCCCTTTCGAAGAACCAAATACACAAGATACTCACGAATGTACCCGAAAGCCAAGTTATCGTAGCCTCCAAGACCTGTGGAGTCCACACGAAGTATCCGCTTGCATCAGTTGTTTGCTTCATTTGGGAGTAGTGGCCAAAGATTTGACCTTCTACTCCTATTAGGAAAAATGCTGCAAAGAAAGCCATTCCTAGGATTAAAACAAAGAAAGCCGAAAGGAATTTCACGAGCTGTTTTTCAGCCAAGTTCATTCCACCCTAAACATTACTTAATGATATCAACGTGCTGAAATATCTTATGGGAATACACGTTGTCTACCAATCCATGAAAGATGTTTAGGTCGAGATGTAAATCTTGTACTCTGTTGCCTTCACTTCTGTGCTTGTGAATCGATTATCCGTTGAAACATCACGTTGACTTGTTTTACAAAAGCTTCCCGGGATACGAGTTCGCGGCTTACCGTCTGCATGGTTTCATCGGAAATCCGTCCTTCCCTTACAACTTCCACACCTGCTTGTTTGGCAGCCGCCAAGACATCATCGATATCTATTCCCATCTGCTTGAACATTGGGAGAGTTGCCGCAACCGGTCTTAGGAGCGCCCCCGCATATTCGTTACCCATATTCTTGGCAAGGGCCTGAACATGATGGACAAGGGGATCAAAGTTGTCTAGCTCAGTGAAACCGGATACCGAAATCAACACGATCTTTTTTGTGTTCACACCCTCTCGCCTGGGATGTCGGCAATGATCATCACGAATTTCGAAAAATGGGTGTAAGAGGGGCAGAGTTCGGTCCAGTATAGCCTTCATTTTGCTGGTCATCCCATCAACATAAACTGGAGTGGCGAGTACCAGTATATCCGTTGTTCCTATTTTTGGGAGGAGTTCTGTCATATCATCATCTTGTGCGCATTTGCCTGGGGTCTTGAGCCAGCAGGAGAAACACCCGAGACAATGGTTGACCTTCATTTTTTGGAGGTAGACGACTTCACTTTGCGCGCCAGCTTCCTTGACACCCTCCAAGAATGCGTTGACGAGAAGTGCTGTGCCACCTCTCTTCATCCTGGGACTGCTGTTAATGACTAGTACATTCATCGACTTGACCTCACACTATCTAGGAATTCTTTCAATTAAGGTTAAGTAAACGGCTATTTAGGACCATACCATATCCTGAGGAGGATTCCTAGACACATATCAAACCGTGAAGCCTCACCTGGGCTTATCGGAGTTGTGTCTCCTCCTCGGTGTATACGGTTACGTAACCTTACCAAGTCACCGATAAGCATGTCTTCAAAACTTCTCTCTCTGATATAGCCGAAATCTCTAAGCCCTTGTAGGAGTTTTCCTGCAGACCATTTTCTGATAGGAACGCTTGAAACGCTAGTTCGGATTTGGCCCCACCGCCTAGGGTGTTTTTCCTTTACGACTGCGATTCGGTCGTGAAGGATTGCCTCAAGGGCTTTTCCTCCTTCGATGATTGCGCCGTACCAGTTTTCCGCCCAGAGTTCGATTTTTGATTGGAAAGTGTATTTCCAGATCTCGTCAGGAACCCTCGATACGAACAGTGCAGCTGGTGTTTGCAGCGCATCCAAACCTGCTGATGTGAGAAGCACATTTCCCTCGTCTTCTGAGATATAAACAAGTCCTAGTAGCTGGAGCTTGGCAAGGCGGTTGTACCACTCCTCACCTTTTGCACCTATGGCCCGTTCGCTGAGGCGCGCTTCAACTGCTACGATATCACCACCGAAGTCACGAACTGCCATCAAGAGCTCACGGTCGATTGAATCTGCAAGCAGATAGGAGGGCTGCGCCGCAGAGTGGGACTTTTCTAATTCACCCACCTTACCGAAAGCCCGATGAACACCCTGTAAAGCCCTTTTCATAGCCCTTCTGTGTTGCCCCCAATCCACTAGACCATAACCTATCCCAAAAACACCAGCAACATATAGAGCCCAAATTGCCAGATAGTAGGCATCTGAATAGTATATTGGATACTGAGGACCCTGGATTTTAGCATAGTAAAGTACTCCGACAAAAAGAATACACCCTATCCCTAAGACAAAGACCTTTCCAAAGAAAGCCCGTGTAAATCGATACCAGTTCATGCCATCCACTCCGAACATTCAATGGATAGGTAGTTCTAAACATAATCTTATCTATTCCGTAACCTCTTGGAATATTACTATTCTAGCTTTTATTGTAGTAAGGCATGAATTATCGAAAAGTGTTTCACGCCTTAAGCCAAAACGGATAGTTGCCCCAGTAGTACAAAACCTTTTATTAGATGAGCGATAACGCACGTTGCCTATTGTACCATTGTACCGAGGGATTCATATGCTCGAGTCTGCAAGGCGCGTCATAGCGGAGCAGCTTGAAGTTCTGTCAAGCACAGTGTTTCCGCTGAATTACATCTTCTCTACAACCTACGGGTTCGCCACCAAGAATCCTGCTTGTGCAATCGCTATCGTTAGCAAGGATGGCAACCAGATCTGTTTCTCAGAGTCTTTCCTAGTTCCTCCAGAGATTCTCGAAAGAGAAGGACCGGTAGTTCATGAGAGTCGCTTGTACTTTGTGAAGTGGATTAAGATACTAGACAGCTATCTTGTGCTTGTTCCTGATCAGCTCGATTTGCCCTCAGTCGATAACCCCAGAGATAATCTTGGACGCTTCACTAAGGCTGTTGAGCCCTACTTGGCATCCTTTGATGACATACTTCAGCGCCGCTTTGCTACGATTGTCATCCGCCTAGACTCGCGTCCCCAACCCATTGTTCTTCATCGGCAGGCTACAAAGGGGAGACAAATCCTGACCTTGGGTGACCTCCTCGAGGAGAAGAAGTTCTCAGAAGAGGCTTCTCAGATAATTCAGGCGGTTTTTTCTCAGGGTAAACCTTGTTTGATTGATGCTAGGAAAAACGGCGGCGGAGAACCCAAGCTCATTTCTGCAACCTTCTTTACACTAGAAGATGGGCGAATAGTACTCCCAGCTAAGGGGGCTGTCCAAGCACGAGAATATGTAGCGCTAGGCAAAATCCCCTACCACTTCGAGGATATAGAGGGAGCAGTGCCCACAAGGGAGATTATAACGAACTTTCTCCAGCTGGAAAACCAGAGTATCGCGAAACTCCTTGAAGAATACAGCACACTAGCCTTTATGCCATTTTTCTTCGATCTATACACATCGCATGGGGGACCACCCATCCGGCACGTAGCGCTCTTTGATGGGCGATTAATCATTGGTCGGACACCTGAATCCCGACCCAAAAGAGGCGAATTTGTAGTCTTCCTAGCTAAAGAAGGCATCAAGTCTTGCTTCTCAAGGTAGATGTGTGAAGGACTACCTCATAAAACTTCAGATATTTCTCTACGTTCATACCATTTTTATCTAATTACAGGTAAGGCACCAGCAGGTGACTATTTTGAAAATAACAAAAGTAGCCGTAATCGGTGCCGGGCTCATGGGCCACGGAATCGCCCAAGTCTCAGCACAGGTCGCGGGATACGAAGTTTACCTCAAAGATATCAAACAAGAGTTCCTCGACAAAGGAATGGGACGGATAAAGTGGTCTCTTGGGAAACTTGTTGAAAAGGAGAAAATCAGTCAAGGCGACGCCGATACAGTACTCAGCCGGATTCACCCCACGCTCGATATGAAGGAGGCAGTTGGTGAGGCTGACCTTGTCGTCGAGGCAGCCCCAGAGAAGCTCCAACTCAAGAAGACACTCTTTGAAGCATTCGACGAATTCACACCATACCACGCGATTCTCGCATCAAACACATCCTCCATTAGCATCACTGAAATCGCCAAGGCAACCAAGCGTCCCGATAAAGTAGTCGGCATGCACTTCTTCAATCCGGTCCAGATCATGAAGCTGGTCGAGATTGTCAAGGGTGAGAAGACATCGGATGAGACTGTTGAGGTCATCACTAAGGTTTCCCAGCAGATGAGAAAGGAGACTGTCCTCTGTAAGAGGGATAGACCAGGATTTATCGTTAACCGGATCCTAGTTCCTGCTTTGCTTGATGCAATTCGTCTTGTTGAGGAGGACGTCGCCTCTATTGAAGACATTGACAAGGCTATCAGGCTTGGACTGAATTGGCCTATGGGTCCGATTACACTCGCTGACTATGTTGGTCTCGATACCGCCTTGAATATAACACGGGTATTCCAAGAGGGACTCGACAAACACCGATATGATCCCCCCGCTTTACTGGAGAAGATGGTGAAGGAAGGTAAGCTTGGTAGGAAGACTAAGCAGGGATTCTTGGACTGGAGCAGATAGTTGTAGGATTATCGTTTCAGGATATGTGTCCCTTCCCTTAGTGAGCCTTGTAGGGGTAAGCATAGTGGTCAGCCTGACTCTTGAACAGGTTCGGATTATTCATTTGGTAAAGCAGATTTACCTTGATGTGACGAATGTTGATTTCTTTGAAGTTGTTAAGAGGCAGATAGGGCTGCATTCGACGGATTACTGGACTCCTTACCTATCTGCGTGGTCGCGTATTGGCGATTATGACGCGGAGGCTGTTTTCAATTCACTGAACAGCGGAAAGCAACTAGTTCGTCTCAACTCGTTTCGAGGGACAGTGCATGTAGTCCACACGGATAATCTACCTGTAGTTGTTCGGGCTACAGGTCCTCGACTTGAGCGGTGGGTAAAGAAGCATCCCTTCCTGAAGAAGCTTAACGACTCAGAGATCGAAGAGATGCTAGAAGAGGTCTTGAATACGCTAGAAGACAAGCCGCTACCGATGCGGCAACTTAAGAAAGCCTGCCCCGAAATTGCTGAGGGGATGCGATGGCTAATCTTCCTTCTCGCTGCTAGGGGACTAGTAGTCCGTTCAACGGCTCCTCATGCCCGTAGTACTCAGACTGCGTATGCACGTCTTGACAAATGGTGCCCCAGCGTTAAGGTCCCAGAAATCCCCGAGGATGAAGCCATTCTAATGCTCCTTCGCCTTTATTTCAAAACCTTTGGACCAATATCTGTGAATGATTTCGCATGGTGGCTTCCTTGGACAAAGACCAAGACAAAGAAAGCACTTGAAGCCCTAGATGGTGTCGTTTCATGTGAGATAGGAGGAAAGCCCTATTACATCCTCGAAAGGGAACTGGAAGTCATCACTTCCTATGATACTCTTATTGAGCCCATAGTTGTCTTCTTACCCTACGAGGACCATTTCCCTAAAGCTTTCACTGAACGGTTCTGGTATCTGGATGAGGAGTGTCGACAGCGGTTGTTTCCACGCTCAGCTGCCTGCCATTGGCCTGAAGGATCTAAGGCAAAACGGGCTATGCCAGATACTGGTGGGACTGGGGTTAATCAGTCAGGTGAGATTCGCCCCTCCATCTGGCTGAATGGAGAGGTGGTGGGTCGCTGGGAGTTTGGGGAAACCGATGGACAGTATTATATTGTTTACGATTTGTACAGGGATATTCCACATGCTGCTCAGCAGCAGGTTAAGGAGAAGCATCATCGGCTAGAGGAATTCGTTAATAATCGTCTACTACCAATTTCGAAAAAAGGATAAGGTCTTGGGGTTTCTCTGAGTCACTGGTTGTATCTTGCCGATAACGTAGAAGCTTTTAGGCAAATCTGGGAGAGTTGTCTGTCACAGCAGACTAGTTATTGGAAGTTAAACACGATGGTTCGCTTCTCAAACTCGAGTATAAGAATGATAACAGTGGCATTCCTGTTAACTGCTTTGTTTTTATCTTCCGTGTTTACCTCTCCGGGGGCTAGACGAGTAGAAGCCCAGACCCAAGATCTACAGGGCGTTCGAGTTGCTGTATGGAACTCGACTATGCCATCAAGTACAATAGCGGTTCAAGCCATGTTTGAGTGGATGAATGCCGAAGTGATTAATGTTCTCGGTCAAGATGTACGCGATGGCGTATTAGATGATGTGGATATTTTCGCGGTTCCCGGTGGCTCAGAAGGATACACATCTACCTCTTTAGGAGAGGAGGGTCGCGAAGCCCTTCGGCAATTTGTAAGGGCAGGCGGATCCTATTTCGGTATCTGTGGCGGGTCTACCGTTCCCCTTCTAGCTACAGTCCACCTGTACGAGGGAACGATTACTACCGGACCCGTAGTAGAACCCAGTATTGCATTACGTTCAATGACTATAAACCAAGATTCCACGGGACCTAATCTCTCAGAGGAACCTGCAACATACGAGTTGCTTTTCTATAATTCCTGGGTAATCAACGCCTACAATGTCCCAGGACTTGTCATCATTGCCAATTATACAGGTACTACTCAGCCCGGTATGATTGCATACACTTACGGTAGTGGCAACGTATTCCTTTCTAGTCCGCACCCAGAATTCGAAGAAGGCGATCCCAGAGATGGGACTACTGAATATGACGAATATAACGACCCTGATTCTGAGTGGGACCTTCTGTTGAAGATTGCGCGCTGGCAGGTAGATTCATCCCCAGATGACACCACAGGCGGGAACACCAACTCAGGGATCCCTATTCCCCTGGAAATTCTGCTCCTTGCTGGAGCCGCAGGCATCAGTATTGTTGCAGTAGTGGCAGTTGTAATTCTCTGGCGACGACGAGGAAAGTAAAGATTCCCCTACACTCAGTAGTAGAACTAGGAACTTTGTAGAAGACGAGTTAGCTCCTCCTTGGGGAACCACTTCCCCTCGACTAGGACACCGAAAATCTTAGATGTGTTTGAGATGTCGGTGAGGGGATTCTCTTCGACTAATAGGAGGTCTGCTCGTTTTCCTGGAGCGACTGTGCCTATCACGTTTTGTCTCCCAAGGCTTTTTGCTGCGTTTGTCGTTGCGGCCTTTAGAGCTTCATAGGGGCTTAATCCCGCCTTCACTAGATACTGTAGTTCTTCATGAGCGGAATAGCCTGGCCAGACAAAGGGATTTCCTGCGTCGGTGCCCATTATGATTCGTGCTCCTGCACCGTGGAGGGCTTTGATTATGACGCTACTGATTTCCAGCATCCGTTTTGTGTAGCTTCCGCCTGTGTACTTGATTTTCTTCATCATTTCAGTATAGGATTTCCGTTGGAAGACCCTTAGCCATTTGGAGAGGTGTTTCATTGCAGGGTGCTTGGACAGCTCCTCATACTTGCCCATTCCTACCAGCTTTTGCCATACAACAAGTGTTGGGCAGTTCCAAACCCCAGCTTGACATGTCCTTTCAGCGAAAGAGTGAATCTTGATTTCTGGTATGAGGAATTCTGCTGAGTCTGGGTCGATGTAGCCTGTCAAGTGTTCGATGCTATACTGTTTTTGTTTGAGAGCATTTTCCAGCCCAACAGCAATGGGGACATGACCCCGAACCTTTGTACCCTTCTGCCTGGCGGCTTCCATGATTGCCGTGTACACTTCAGGTGAAAGGTTGTCGTAAACTTTTAAGAAATCATAACCTTCCTCGATTTGTCTTTGTACCTCGTTTTGAGCTTTTTCAGGAGAAACGATTTCGTCCATGAATGGCTGAGCCCGAGGTTTCCCCTCCAAGATTGGTCCAGCGGTGTAAATCATGGGGCTCACGACATCCCCAAAGGAAACCTCTTCACGGAGCTGAAGAGTGTTCGGTACCCCCAGTAGTTTGGTTTTCAGCCCCTCAAAGCCCCACATGTTCGCGACCGTCGTTACACCGTTTGCAATGTAAAGAGGGAGATCATCCGCTCTCCTGAGGTGGACATGACAGTCAATCAAACCAGGTATCAAGAATTTGCCTGCACACTTGATTACTTGTGCACTCTCAGGGATTGCCATCTGACCATGGTCCACAATTAGGGAAACCATTTCTCTCTCAACAAAAACGGTCTTATGGACCTGAGGTAGGGCTTCTTCCCCTGTCATAGAAATTACTGTGA
>JAEOTB010000107.1 GCA_016840065.1 Candidatus Hermodarchaeota archaeon
AATTTTAGGCGAAGTTCTGCAAGTTCTGGAACGGCTCCATCCTCACCAATCCCCCACCAGACCCTCAATCTCCGTTCGCGTCCAGCAGCTTTTACCTCTCCTCGGTTTTCTTTATCGTCGCCACTGGCGGACAGGCTACACCCTAGAGAGTGAAGCTGCCCTCAAACGTTTCGCTTACCAGTACCTTAGCGGGCAAATACCCAGCTTCGAGTAAATCATCTCGAGAAGCGATTACTATCTTTGGCAAGGTTTTTGAAGACAACTTCACTAGGTACTGTGTAGCTTAGTTAGGAGAATAATCCCTTGAAGCTCGATGGTGTCGTGGTAATCGATTCCGAATCCGGTATTCCCCTCTTCTCCCAAGTGAAGTCAAGTATTCCTCCAGCGCTTTTCTCTGGGTTTATGAAGGCTATTCAGAATTTCTCGAAGGATATTGCACTAGGCGGACTTTCCTCCTTCACAACTGAGGAGAACCGAGTATTCCTTGCAGTCCGCTCGTTTGTGGATGTAGCAGTAATTACGCCGCGCGACGAAGAAACAGAGGTCATCCTTTCACTTGCATATCAGTTGGGTGAGGCCTTTGAGAAGGAATACCCAGAACCAGTTTCACACGATGTTTCGCTGTACAAAGGTTTTGGTTCTATAATCGATGATATCGTCATGAGGAATGAGCAGCCCTTTCTTGTACGTGTGGCTATTTTTGCACAAAAAGAGATGGGGGGCAACATATCTGTCCAGCCGCTTCTCAGGACACAAGAAGGGGAAGATATTCAGATTGATGTAGTTGTGGATTTCGGAGAGAGGCGGGATAAAGGCGGAATCGGTGGGAGAATTATCCATAGTAGAACCAAAGCCTTCTCCAAGGAATTAACATTCATCAAAGTAGTGGATGGGACAGCTGGTAGAGGAGAGGTTATAGAGTTTATAGAAACCGTTCAGCGGTTTGGGACCACACATAGAGCCAAGGGGGAAGAGGGAACTTTTCCATTCTTTCCATCCAGAGCTGCTATCGTGGCGAGAGATTTTTCACCGACTGTTTTCGAAGAACTCGAGAAATTAGAGAAAATTAAAGGAAAGACGTTTGTGGCTCCCTCCTATGCTCCAAGGCCCTTCCGTCATAAAAGGGCACCAATGCTAATGAAGTGCCTTATCGAGCTTTGGAAATGGCACGACAGCAAGTATCCTGAGCGCATCTTTGACTAGCTGAACCTGAAAGCTAGGGCTAGGTTGGCTTGAATTCTTCTGCAAGGATATCCATCAGGAACACGTCTGTGTATTTTCCGTCCAAGAATTCAGCCTGACGGTAGCGGGCGACCTGCTGGAAACCGACCTTCAGGTAGGAACGAATTGCCCTTTTGTTTTTCTCGTTAACTCGTAGATAGACACGGTGTAGGTTCAGGTATTTGAAGCCATATTCGAGGAGTAACCGCAGGGCTTCGGTTCCGAGTCCCTGTCCCCAGTATTGCTTATTGAAGATGACGATTCCCATCTCGGCTCCCCGATGGATTGGGCTTATGTCCGTGAGTTCACAGCATCCTATTAGCAGTTGGCTCTTATTCAGTTCAATCCCAAAGACATGACCTCTCCCGCTCTTGCGCTTAGCCCAAGTGCTACGTATCCATTCTTCCTCTTCCTGCTTTGAGACGGGTCTTGGTCCTCCGATGAAGCGGCGAACCTCCGCGTCGTTGAAATGCTCGAAGGCCTCCTCAGCGTCTTCGAGTTCCAGGCCACGGAGTGTAACATGCTTTCCCTTCAACAAGGAGGAACACCTCTTGGTTACCTTGAATGGTTCTCAAATCTGAATTCAACTTAACTCTTTCTCTACCTTCGCACCGTTGATGTCGCGGTTAGAAAGTTACCTTTTTCACTTACTGCGAAAGTAGGCATTAGGTTTTTCATTATCAAATACATAAACATGGATGGTGATTATCTTGACTGAAAACCTAATTGTAGATGCTGGTAAGTTAGTTAAAGGCTTAGTTAGTCCTCAGGATCTGACTGCAACCTATATTTTGCTAAGGCATATGAGACCCTTAAGGCTCGTCCAAGCAGCCAACCTGTTAGTGAAGTATGGGTGGCGAGCTGTTGGGTTTGGACAAGGCACCGTCATGATGGAGCGAATGTAGAAAGCTGCACTCAATGGGCGGCTGATGCATTGGTTCTACCAGTATCCTTGTTCTAGTTCTATCTGGGGCGGTTCCATCCACCCATTACGCGGATTACGTGGCCGCTGAAGGTGCAAACTAGGATGAAGGGGAAGGCTATGACTAAGAAGAATGTGAGACTGTTTAGATAAAGAATCCAGAAGCCCAGAGTTGTTTCAGGGAGTATTGCATACCAGTCTGGGCTGACCCCGTAGACGTCTTGCCACTGGGGGATAAGGCTAGAGGCGTAAGCAGGATTCTGGATGAGGAGCACATGAATGATGAATCCGTTGAGGATAAGGAAAAGGATTGGCCCAAATATCCCTGCAACCAAGGCGTCCTTGGTCTCAAAGTTCATGAGGAGCCCGACAAGGAATGAGACACCGGCGAACATGCCGACATAGAACCAGAAATCTGACCCAGCAGTTGCGCTCATGTAACTGACGAGATAGGTGAACTTTGTACCGAATACCATTAGGTGTAGCCAGTCCACTCCAACATAGATCAATGCAAGAATCACTGTGAATAACAGTGTGTGTTTCCAAGTGATTGGGTGTTTCATGTCTTGTGCCATAGCTAATCACGATGGTCCTTTTGTGTACGTTTCAGTTTGTGTGGGGCTTGTGTTTATAAAGCTCGTGAAATAAGCAATAATTTAAGGGTGCACTTATCTTTAATTGCCTGTTGTTGGTAGCGCGAGATGGTTGTTATGGTTCAACTTCGGAGGAAAAGATTGTGGTATGTTTTCGCCCTCTTGCTTCTAGTCCTAACCATACTGAACTGGTTCGGTATTCGAGAAAGAGACAACACTAGTATATTCCCCTTTCCTGGAGCAGAGGGTGTCGTCATCGGTGATGTTGATTGGACCTATAATGGTTCTGAGGTCGTAGTCTTTTCTCCCTCCCACGTATTTGCAGTCGGTGGTTTTAGCCAAGTTGTACAACAGGACACCGTCTATTACCACACAGATTGGCTAACCGATCCCATTGTTGAGGTTGCCATCGGAGAATTCGACTTGAATGTGACCGATCAAGAAATAATCGTCTTGACCGAGAATGGCAATCTACTACTACTGAATAAAGAAAGTGGTGCCTGGACTTTGACCAACCTTGTGAGCCTTCCCTGGTCTACTCCAGTGTGGACAACAAGAGCTCTGGCTTGTGGTGATTTAGACCCAGTTACTCAAGGCATGGAGATAGCGGTTGTGGGAGAAAAGTATAACTGGACATCCTTGACCCGGACAGACCATGTATTGATTGCCAATCGCCCAGATAATGTTTCCTGGCAGGTTGCCAGTGTCTATTCAGAATCCGGTACTCTATTATCTGCGGCGGTAGGGGATTTGAACACTACCCTGTCTGATGAGCTTGTTTTCGGTGGGAGCCAGGCTTCTGTGAACGTCCTGACTGGCGAGAATAATACCTGGCAGGTAGATGAGCTATTTTCCTGGTCAGGAGCTGCCATCGAGTCCTTAACCATCGGTGAATTTAGTGCGCTCCACCCAGAAAACGAGATTGGTGTGGCGATCGGAGGACACGTTTTCACTCTCCACTTGGCTGGTAGTTCGTGGGAACCAAGACAGGTCTGGCACGGAGACTCTATCGCTGGTTTCATGAGCAGCGTCGATGCTGGTGACCTTGATCCCACTCATCCTGGTGATGAGATGCTCACTACTTGTACGAGTGTGGCTTCTGGACTCAACTTCTACATACTCGAGCCTTTCCCTAGATGGGTAGGGAATCGTCCCTTTTGGTTTATTCCTGCGCTCCCCAATGATGTTGCAGTTGGTGACTTTGATGCTCTACATCTAGGAGCCGAAATCGTTGTTGTCACTGATGATGACTTTCAGGTGCTTTCGAATCCGAACTTCTTTGACCGCGCCCTCCGTGTGGCATCAGGTGTCTTCCTACCTGCAATAATCTTGTTCCCTGCTGCTGCGGTTCTCTTTGCTGTCGCTGATCGTATCAATCGTGTTGCCACCGAACGGCGCGACCACTATGCAATGGAAATGCGTGCTAAAGGCTACATCCGCTGTCCAAGGTGCAAGCGCTTTGTATCAAAAGAGGACATGGAGAAACACCAAAAAGCTCACAGGTCTTTCTTCTACTAGAAAACTAAGCGACCCGTAGTTCCGCTATACTAAAGGATTAAGCTCGAACCCTTTGTAGGTGAAACAGGATTGAATATCGAGTTGAAAGGAAAAGACAAGGAAGGAAGAATAGAACGAATCGATCTGGAAGAGGCCTTGGAGAATCCCTCCATCCTTTTCCTGGAGAAGGAAGAACCAGAGATTGCGACCTGCTACAGAGTCACTGTTGAAAGACTGAAAGTAAGTTTTGTCATCTCAGAGGGATATGCAAAGAGGATTGGGGAAGCCATCAAAGCAGTTGACAGTAAGGCAGACGTCGATGGACTAACGCAGCTTTTCCTTCTACTTCAAGCAAAGATGCTTGCCTCTTTGGGAGCCACTACTTCTAACGAATGAGGACATTACCGGGAAGTGTTTTGAGAAGGCTGGCTGCTTCTTCAATTATACTTCTAACGAGTTGCTTCACCGTTGGTAAATCCGTGATGCGACCAGTCACCTCTCCTCCAAACATCAGTGCGGTATCCTCTTTACCGTCCATTAGATCCACGAAGCCTTGTTGTTCTAGCTTGAGGATTGCTGAGTTTGATTCAACTGGGTCGCCTAAGTAGAAACGGGGCGCATCTGATAGGGTCTGTTCCACAATTTTCTCTGCGCAGTTGTTTCGAAGGAATCGCATGGGACCGAAGAGTCCCCGGGCCACCAGGGTCTGCCGCTCTTCACGTTTTATGATAGCCTCCTTCCAGACTGGCTGGAAATCACTTTCCTTTGTGGCGATGAACCTGGTTCCCAGCTGAACACCTATTGCCCCCAGGCAAAGGGCGGCAGCGAGTGAGGCACCATCACAGAAGCCGCCAGCTGCTACCACTGGAGTTTTCACTGCTCTAGCCACAGCGGGTACCAGAACCATTGAATGAACGGGATCCCAGGCACAGTGTGCTCCACCTTCGTGACCTGATGCGATTATTACATCAGCCCCCGCGCTTTCTGCTTTCTTTGCGTGATACACTGAAGGTACAACATGGAGCCATAGTAGCCCATGCTCTTTGACTTTCGCCCAGGGTTTAGGGTTGCCCGCAGATGTGACTATTACACGGAGCTGGCGTTCTGTATCGGAGTCTGCCTCCCGTGCTTCGATGACCTGTTTGACAAACATCTGCGAAGCTATCAAGAATTCAGAAGCTACTGGCACATTCACACCAAATATGGCGCGAGATGATCTGGTTGCCTTTGTCACAGCTTCTATGGATTTCTGGAGAAGTACCAAGGGCGGGTCATCACCAAACATCCGCTTAGCATCCACTGGTGCTGCCTCAGGTAGTAGGGTGGCAGCCATTCCAATTGTGCTTATCACCCCTAGTGCCCCAGCGTTTGATACTGCGATGGCTAGGTCTTCAGTCTTATAGGGACCCATTCCTCCTTGGAGAATGGGATGGGGTATTCCCAGAAGGTCACAGAGTTCAGTGCGAAGAACAGACATGTCTAAAACTGGGCTACACTGTTCTTTAACAGTTTGTACACGATTAGATTCCCTGAGTCCAGGGGAATAATGATAGTGTGGTGAATCTGAAAAACTCGAGATTAAATGCCTTGCAGGTTGTTGTGACTGAAACTTTATAACGAATTTATACGGAAGGTCTAGTGGATTTCCTTGTATGTTTGAGGAGAATGAATAATCATGTCAGCTAGAATCGGCGGCGGTGGAGCCTCAGGCGCTGCAACTTTTCGATCAATGGAAGGGCAGATTCCCTTCCTCGTTTCAAGCCTCCAGGGTTGTCTGCGCTGGATTCAGGAATCCCAAAAGGAACTTGAGGACATCAGCAGCAAGTTGGGACGACATGTTGCAAAGCATGAGTGGAGAGCCTTGGTTATTGAAACGAAGGCAATTGTTGAAAGGCAGGAGAAACACCGTCTTACCATCAAGCAGGACCTTCAGAAGGTCGGGGATGCCCTACAAGAAATGCACGGGGCTGTTGAAGATTTTCATGGTTCTAGTGGTAGGCTCGATGAAGAATGGAAAACTCGATTAAATCAATTGCTTAGTGGTATTCACAGAATCAGGAACCTAGTACACAGGAGCGTTTCCATATCAGAAAAAGCGTCCAAAGCCTTAGCTGAATGGACCTACACTGGGAACCCAGATGACGGGATTACAGAAGTTGACCAGCAGAGAGAACAGGTTAGAGAAACCCGCCAGGAAATGAGTTCTGCTTTTCAAAAAGCAAATGAACAATACGAGCAATTCACAAAGACCCTAATCTCTGTGATAAAGCTCTTGCAAGAAATACGGATGGGCCTTACCAGCCGTCTAGCATGATTATATAGTAGGGAAGATATCCACCTACAGTTTCGGTTTCTATGCTGAAATGACAAGGTAATTTGAGGTGGATGTATTTGCTAGAGAAAGTTCTGAAGAAAATCGCGCACCTTAAACGCTCGACTTGGTTGCCAAAAGTGGAGGAGGGCGATGGAGGCCTGTCAGACTCCAAGTTTGCTGGGAAGCCCTGGCTCAACAATGACGAAGAGTGGCCCAAATGCCCGATATGTGAGAATCCTATGCAATTCTTCCTACAGCTCAACCTCGAAAAACTACCTAAGGAAACAAGAGACCAATTTGGTAAGGGGATCCTACAGATGTTTTACTGCATGAACTGTGAACCAGATTGCTGCGAAGTACTAGCTAATGCTTGGGAACCCTTTGCCAAATCCGAGCTCATCAGGGTCATCGAGCCAAAAGAGCCAGCAGAAGGAATTGAGGTGCCCAAGTTTGAACACCCTTTTCCGTCAAAGAGAATCGTGGGATGGGAGGAAAAAGACGACTACCCCCACTACTATGATCTACACAACATGGGTGTGAAGCTAGAAGCTGAAGAGATTGCACTCTTAGAAGCCGCCCATTATCCACTAGAGGGAGAAAAACTAGCAGGTTACCCCTACTGGGTGCAAAGCCCAGAGTACCCGAATTGCCCAATCTGCAAGAAAAGGATGGAATTTGTCTTCCAGATCGACTCTGAGAAGAACTTACCTCATATGTGGGGTGACGTAGGTGTCGGTCACATTACCCAGTGCCCCGAACATAAGACCCAACTCGCCTTTGGATGGGCTTGTCACTAGCAGGAAACCATTCCCTGAGAGTTTATACCTGATTCAATGGGTATTAGCCTAAATTAATAAACCCTGAAATAAGAAGTCTATTACAAGATTTGATTAATAATCGGTGACTTCTTTGCCATCTGCAGAAGGAATTGTAAAAGACTCAATAAAGACCGTATCCAAAGACTTGGATAAGGTTCGTGACCGAGTCAAGAAATTCTTGAAGGACCAACGAGATCTCATGAAGAGATGGGTTAAGCTTCGTGTGTGGAAACGGGAAAAATCCTTCTTCTTCTCTAATCCAGGACGACAGAAGAGGAGGATGGAGGCGCTGGTCAAGCGACAGAAAAACGAAGAGCACGAGATGAAGCGTGCAATTCAGAAGCTAGCGTCGAACATCGAAAGACTTCAGGAAAACATGGATGAACATCAGCTGGAATCAGGCGCTTTCGCCTATGAATGGGGCAAGAGATTCAAGAAACTGACCGACAAGCTCGACGAGATCAGAGAGATTGCTGAGGAAGTTGAAAACTCCTTCCAGCAAATGACCGGGGACGAGGAATACATTGACTGGTGGGCAACAATAAGGAACTGGTACAAAGATATCTGGAAAGACCCCCAAATGGATACTGATGAAAAGTACCGTGCCTGGCGGGCTCACAGCACCAGCGACAAAGCCAAGTTCGATTCGGAAACGGGTTTCATCTTTTGCGTTCTCCGTGATATCGTCGCCTATCTCCTAGAAAAGACCGAAGAATTCAAGAAAATACTCTACGCCCTCTAGCCAAGAAAGTCTAACCCTCTGACCTAGGCGTCCTACTAGCATGGAGGACCAGAGCGTAGGCGAGGTACTGGTCTAGGAAGGTTCCACGCTCCCTCCGCCTCCGGTGGGAGCTTTTCTCTTTCTGAGGTCTGAAGGCCTTCCTTACCAGACTGAAGGGGTTGAGGAAATCCAGTGAGGAGAGGAGGGAATCACCGAAGAAGCCATAATCTTGGATTTTTAGGTGTTGGCAGATCCTCTCTAGCTCTGAGCGGGAATAGGGTACCTCATGACCTATCCGCCACATCCCTGTCCGTTCAGCTACAAGCTTGAAGAGACGGTAGGGGAAATTTATCTTGTTGGGAACCGAGACTATAGTGAAGCCTGATTCCTTTAACGTGTCAAGATGAGACTTGATTATTTTCATCCTGTCCTGTTTGTGGAAGTGCTCAGCTAGCCCATAGGACATGGATACATCATATCTTCCCTTCAGGCTTGACGGAAGGGATAGGGCATCTTCTTTCACAAACCTAGCTTTCAATCCCCTCCTCTTATAGTAGGCACGGGCCCGTTTTAGGGCAGCCTCGGAATAATCAAGAAGTGTCACCTTGGCTCCTCTCCCAGCCATGAGCGAGGAATAGATGCCTACACCTGACCCGATTTCAAGGACCTCCAATCCCTCAAAAGAGCCGAATCTACGTTCTATTAGCTTCCCAATACGTTCCCAGATGATGCTATTCGCTACTCTCTGGAGCATAACCAAGTCCGCATCGAAGGATTCGGTTTCCCAGAAGGCATCCCAGACTTCATGTGCGGCAACCAAGACAACACCGTCCCTATCCCATTACAACTCCAAGACGAATTTAGGAGTCTCATGGGAGGTGGGCAATGGCTTCAATTTCTATTGCCACACCCTTAGGTAGTGCTGCAACCTGCACCGTGGATCGGGCAGGGGGAGCTAGGTCAAAGTAGTTGCCGTACACTTCGTTAACTATGGCAAAGTCAGCCATGTTGGTCAAGAAGATGGTGGTTTTGACTACATGAGTCAGGTTACAGCCAGCTGCCTTGAGGATTGCCTTGATGTTCTCCATACATTGACGGGCTTGGTCAGCGATAGAACCTCTAACGAACTCTCCAGCCACAGGGTCAAAGGGAACCTGACCCGCAACAAAGAGGAGGTCACCCACACGAATAGCCTGACTATAAGGACCCACAGGCCGAGGGGCATCCTTGGTAAAGACCGCTTCTTTCTCAGATGGCATTACAAATCATCTCTAAACACGATGGGGGAAGTGGAGAAGGTTTCAGCACAGGGAGCCTATTAGGCTTTTCCTAAAGACATACAAATGAACCAAGACAGTACAAAGCCCCATCAACACCTGTCAACCCCAAAGGTTTCATCGCCGCTTCTCCAAAAAGGTTTAAAGGATAGATTGTGGCGTTTTTCGTACACCCCTCACGGCTCTGGCCGTGCCGGTGAATCCGTAAACAAAGGAATGTTAAAAGAAATGCCCCCGAAAGTAGATTTAGAGAAATGCAACGGCTGCGGTTCATGCGCTGACGTTTGCCCTTCTGAATGCTTCGTAATGGAAGAAGAAAAGTCCAAGGTTGTCAATCCCGACGACTGTGTTGACTGCGAAAGCTGCGTCGAGAACTGTCCTGAAGGTGCTATCGTCCTGGAGTAGGCGCCAAAAACGCCTAATCCGCCGGTTGCCGCTCTCCGGATTCCTCGGCGGGGGCTGCCACCATGCAGCCCAACCCCTTCTTTTTCAAAACTAACAATCCTAAGAGTAATCGAGGCGATTTTAACCCTAAAGGCTTTTAAGGGGTTCAGCAACTGCGCAGCTGCGCACCAAAAAACCTACCAAAGTACTCGAAACCCAATTTTTCTTCTAATATTTCCGACAAACATCGTCAAAAAATGCACCACAATGCCCCCAAAACCACCGTGAACCACGCAATTGCGCAGTTTCCCATCCTCAAACCCCGCAGCTAAAACCCCCAGGTAGTATATAGTGGAAGCACAGACTCCATGGGAAAGCACCAAGGACGTGGGAACCGGGAACCCGGAACCCCCGACCCCAATCGGGGAACCCTCCCTTCCTGTCCTCCCAAATCCCTCCCTCCCGTTGTCCGAACCTCCCTTTTTTTGGGGGCACCGGATCCCGGCTCCTGTCCTCTGGTGGGATCCCAGGGTCGTCCTCCCTTCATTTGCGGGGAGAAGGGGGATGACCAGACACAGGTAGAAAAGCGAGGCCCCTACCTCCTTTTTGGTAGGGGAATTCCCTATCACGAAATCACAATTGGAACGCTTTTCCACTTCCTATAAGGAAACCTTTTAAAAGCAGAAAGCATATCCTATATATAGAACCGGGAAAATCCCGAGGCGAATGAAACAAAACAACACCCCAATACTATAGTAGCCACTGGCGAATGGATAGAGTCATCCTCTCCCTGTGTCTTTCATTCCCCTCTCCCCCTCTCCTCCTTTATGTCCTCGTTCTAAGGACTGCTCTATCCCGCTTTTGGTGGCGTCGTGTTGGGGTGACCATTTCTTTTCTTAGTGACAGTGAGTTTACACTTTCCTGTGTGAATGCATTCTCCACCCCGGGGCAGAGTCAGACGAGACCGATCGGGGTCGTGACCGACCACTTACCTACCCGTATCACCTTTACATGGAATGTTACTGCACGTATTTGCTGAGAGGGTCTAAGTGGAATGTTAATGCACGTGTAAGCTGAGAGAAGGTAGTGTGTGCTGAACTAATAGCTTCTCTGATCCCCACTTCAGCCTTCTGGACAACCACCATGTTAGCCGCTTCAGTGATTGAATTCCTTTCCCCTGGACTACTCACCGTAACCCCATTTACAATCTTATTTGTTGGGATATATGCCATACTCTGGGTTTGTGGAATTCCAGTACACATGCGATTGTTAGACTGTTGGTCTGTCGTCTATCCCCCTGACAAGCATGGATTTCCAAGAGTAAAAGAGTGGGGTAGCCTTAAGCGAGTATTTGCCATTTTCTTATTTGGTTTGATTCTTTGGGTTATAGTAACATTCAGTGTATTTGCACTCCCCACTTCGTAATCGTCTAAACCTCGCTAGTAAGTTAAAATCTTGTGGGATAGGTAATTGGTAGTGGAACCGAAGGCTATGCGATAAACACCTAGGGATACTTTAGTGAAAACAGGAAAAACAGCTAGCTAGACCTAGTGTTTTTTATCTCTGAAGGCAGAATACTTGGAGTTAGGAGGGTATGTAAAGTGTCTCGGCAGCAACCGCTAATCCCCCATTGGGAGTACCTAGCAGTAGGCATGCTCCTCATCATAGGAGGAGCCTTTCTATCCATTGTTATCAGTTCACAGATAAGCTCAGCAGCGATTGAAACCGGTAACTATTCCCTATTGGAAACCTATCTGCTAGTACATTTCGTTGGGCTTTCAGTCATCTCACTTGGAGGCGCATTCAATTTCTACTGGTTCTTATTGATGATTCGGCGAGTTAGCTCGCCAACGCGACCCGAAGGATTTCGCATTTGCCCCAGATGCCGTAACTCCTGTAACCCAGCCGCACCCCACTGCTGGAGCTGCGGACTTCGACTAGTCCCAACCCCCTCGCCATGGAGACGACTAACAAGCCCAACACAAGAACTACCAGAATCGAGGACCGCTACTACCGAAAAGGGCACAGCTACCCCCACAAGTAGTGAACCCTCACTAGTACACACCTGCGCGGTGTGTGGCCAACCCGCTACTCGCAAGCTCGTTGATCGCTGGCTCTGCGACGAACACCTCGGAGCCGCATGGTAGTCACCAAGTTCAACCAGGACAGGCAAAATGGTAAGTCCTCCAACACATGTGTCATTTCAATTCCGTGCTCTGAGGATCTCAAAGCAGTCCTTCCAGGGGAATTCTCCGTTGATGGCAGCTTCCAGGAAGCGGTCATTCATGTCC
>JAEOTB010000108.1 GCA_016840065.1 Candidatus Hermodarchaeota archaeon
GAGACCTGCACTAGGGCAGGGAGGTCTCGGGGGAGCATCTGGAAGGGCAGGGGGAATCCCTGGCTGAGCATGTGGTCCAGCATCTTATGCCCATAGACGCGGGCGCCCAGGGAGTAGTCGATGCCCAACTCGTTGAGGGCTTTCACGAAGGAGCCAATCACGATGCTGAGCCGGTTAGCGTCGAAGTCGTTGGCGAACTGTCGCATTTTCGCCATCGCATCAGGGTCAATCACGGTCATTTCCACCAATGGTTCTATTCCATTTATTCGTTCGGCGAAGAAAAAACCTTCCTGTATCCCATGCAGCTCGCAAAGGTGAATCCAGCTTTGCAGTAGCGAGTTGTAGGCTGTTGTCGGCTGACAGAGGTTTGCGAGCTTTTTGTAATGCTTTGAGAATTCTATCTTCTTTTGCTTGCTGACATTGCTAGAACACACAGACATAATGGCATTGAGAAATTACTATTGGGGGCTCACGGATTGATGTTGGTGGAATAATAACTGCCGGTTTAGTGAGGCTTTTATTAACAGATTTCTTCTTCACCTTCAATAGCTGAAAGGAGTTGGGTTGTTGTCTCGTCTTCTTGATGTTCGGGTGACTTCGGTTTTCACCTTTCTGTTTTTGGCGGTAAGTGTTTGGTGTGTTTCGGCTCCGGTCCCCAGGGTTGTTGATGGGCTTCCACCGTACTGGCCCACTGAGGACTGGTTGTACTCGACGCCGGAGATGCAGGGCGTGAATCCGAGCCGGTTGTCGGAAATGATGGCAGATATCGAGGCGAACGATTTTGCTATCGACTCGGTTGTGATTGTGCGGAATGGCTACATCATTTTGGAGGAGTACCCGAATCCTGCCTATTTGGCTGACTCACTTCACATCATCTATTCTGCGACTAAGAGTGTGACCTCCCTACTCTTCGGTATTGCTATGCAGCAGGGATACATAACCGACACGTCTCTAAGTGTGGTCGACTTCTTCCCTGACTTTACGATTGCGAATATGGACACACGGAAGGAGAGTATGACCCTATGGCATTTGCTGACCATGAGCACCGGCTTCGACTGGGATGAATGGGGTGCTCCCTATGATGATCCGATAAACAATGATATGGCTGCCATGGTTGGGAGTCCGGATCCGGTACAGTATGTCTTGGACCGCCCCATGGCCTATGATCCAGGTGAGGTCTGGGCGTATTGTGGTGGGGCAACAACACTCCTAGGGGAGATAATTGAACGTGCTACAGGTACCCCCTTTGATACATATGCCAGAGAGCAGCTCTTTGAGCCCCTCGGTATTGATTTGTTCGTCTGGGGTAATTTTCCGGGCGGCTACGCCAACACCGCTGGGGGACTCTTTTTGCGCCCTGTGGATATGGCTCGCCTTGGACTCCTGATGCTCTGCGAGGGAATCTGGGACTCAGAGGCGTTGTTAACAGCGGGTTATTTTGCCGAAGCCATTGACGCCTACTATCACGTCAACAACTATGATGGCATCTTCGAAGGCATCACCTACCGGTATGGTTACCAGTTCTGGAGTAACCCCGAGCAAGGTGTACACTACTGCTGGGGTATGAACGATCAAAAGATCATATTCGTTCCAGAATATGATTTGGTCATCGCCTTTACGGCTGACCCTACCGCAGGTGCCTTTGTGACAGATTATCTCTTATGGCAATACATTCTTCCCGCAATGGATGAACCCTTCTTCAACCTGGGTGCTCTGCTTCTTCCTAGCCTTGTCGTCTTTGCAGTAGCGGTGCCTGTTGGCATCCTTGGAGTTTATTGGTTCAGAAAACGGAGACACGAATAAGACAGTTAGGTTCCTAAAGTTTATTAGCGGATTTTTAGCAGGTTTACTGGGATTCAGTTGGCTGGTTCATCTGTTCTTGTAAGAATGGGGGCTATCGCAGCAGTTGCTATTGTCGTGGTAGCTACCATTAGTTTGTTCACGCCATTACCCCTGCAGACCATATCCGTAGGATTCTTGGTTGTGGGGTTTCTCTTCCTCGTCCTTTGTGCCGCGGCCTCCTTTGAAGCATACGCTCATCGCAGCACAAGAAGGAAGGTGCAATACGTCCAAGATCGAGCTGGGCGGTTTCATTATCTTCCAGGTGCTTCGCGGCAAGCAGCTGAGCACAAAACTGAAAATCCCTACAGGGAACACGCCAAAGGGGATTTCCAGGTCATGGTCATCACCTTCACGTTTGCCATCTGCTTCATGATTGCCAGCCTCATCATCGGACTTATGCCTATATTCTAGATTCGCTGCTTATCCCTGCTCAATCTATGGTCTTTAACGCAATGTTCTTTTCTCGTTGTAGCACTTCCTTTCGTCAAGAGGAAAAAGCTGTTACTTCTGTTCCAAAGTTTGGTTGACGACTTAGTCTATTACTTTGGATTTTGGTAGTGAGCGAGGTGTGACCACTAGATAGATGCCGATTATGATTGCAGGGAAAACGAACAGGATTGGAAGAAAATATGCTGATTGTCGCTCTGCGTACCAAAAGGCTCTCCAAGCTTCTATGTCTGGATCTAAGGAGAGGGGGGGTTGCCAACTGGACATATACATTGCATCTGCGAACATGGAATAAAAGACTGAAAGAATGAGACCAATAACGAGTAACATGAACAGGATTGTGATTTTCCTAATTGATATCCGCTCCTAACCTGCTTCAAAGAGCTCTATTAAGATAAAGTTTCGTTATTCTTGTTTAACGCTCTCGGATGTAGTAGTTGTAGAAGCTGGTCTTGAGGTGCTTTAGGTAGTTTTCCAAGAACCGAAGGTTCATGGCTCGCTTGGACCGGCTTTCAGCTGTTTTGTAGGCTTGCTCGATGGGTCCTAGTCTTGGTAGCTCGATTTCTTCTAGGCTTCTCCCCTCTTCGATGGCTGTGATGATGAAGGCTTTCAAGTCCTCGAGGAAGGTGATTTGTTCTTTCAGGTATGGTTGTGGGTCGTGGACGATGTCTCCGTGACCAGGGACGATGACCTCAAGGTCCATGGTGAGGAACTTCCTGTAGGCAGCAAGGTAGGCTTCAGGGTCCCCAGTTCGTTTAGGCTTGTTCTGATAGAAGCCCATGAAAGGGAGTCCGAAGTTGACGCTGCCGACGATGAAAAGGTCACAGCCGAACAGGATTTTCTCGGTCGGGGAGTAGGCGATGCTGTGGCCGACGCTGTGACCTCCTGTGTGGTGGAATTCTACTGTCCCTTCATCGGTTGTGAGTGTGAAGGTTTCGTCAAAGGCTTCCTTTGACCATTTGGTCAGTCGGATGCGTTGTGGCATGTTATCGAGGCATCGCTGGCTGGCGATTAGGGTTGCATCCTTGAAGGCGTCTCTTCCATCTCGGTGGTCATTGTGTGTATGTGAAAGAAACAGGTATTTCGTAGGCGCCTTGGATATTGCCTCCAATTCCTTACGCAGCGCGGCACCGACATCTAGGGCATGACCGCTTTCGATGGCTATCGAGTAGTCTCCGAGTGTGATGCCGCCTAACACACAGGAGCGGGTTGTTCGCTGAGTAGTGGTATCCACGACCACATTATCGGATATTGGTTCTAATACGACCATCACAGATGCCAGAGCGGCTGAGGTTATATATCCATTGTGAATCCAGAAGTGGTGTGTATGCCGCTATGGTGAGGCTTATAGCAGTGGTTCAGCTGCTATCCTTCATCCCTTGAGTGGAGATGCTACTTTGTCAGTACCTGGTAGTATTCGAGAAACTGCCGCATTCACTCTTCTCTTATTGGCGTTGTGTTCATGGTGGGCTTCGCCTCCGGCAGTTGTTCATTGTATCCCTTCTTATTGGCCAACCGTGGAATGGCAATATACGACACCAGAGTTACAGGGAGTTGACTCCAATCATCTTCAGGAGATGCTGGATTTGGTTGAGGTCATGGAGTGGGCTGTTGATTCGGTGATGGTGATTCGGCATGGCTATGTTGTGCTTGAGGAGTATCTGTCCACCTACACTGAGAACTCGTTGCATACTCTTCAGTCGGTGACCAAGAGCATCGCCTCAATCCTGGTGGGCATGGCCATTAATCAGGGCTACATTACTGATGTGTCTGAGCGGGTCGTGGACTTCTTCCCGGACCTGACTATCGCGAACATGGATGAACGAAAAGAGCAGCTTACGCTTGAGCATTTACTCACCATGACCACGGGCTTTGAGTGGGATGAGTGGACCTACGGTTACGATGACCCCGCGAATAATAACTTGGCAGCGATGCATGCCAGCCCAGATGCGGTTCAGTATGTTCTTGACCGCCCGATGGCGTTTGAGCCTGGGCGTGTGTGGGTTTATTGTTCAGGGGCGTCCGTTCTTCTAGGAGAGATTGTTGAACGAGCCACGGGCCAAGACCTGAACGCCTTTGCGCGTGCGAACTTGTTTGATCCTCTCGGTATCGGTATGGTGATGTGGTACCGGGCGCCGGGGGGCTACTACCATACGGGCGGCGGGTTGTACATGCGATCCCGTGACATGGCCCGCATCGGCTACCTGATGCTCAATAATGGCACATGGGAGGATTCTCAGACTGTTCTTTCATCTGAGTACGCGGCTACCTCCACCGCCAACCTCGTCCGACTCCCTAACACTTTTGATTACGGTTACGGGTTTCAATGGTGGTACCTGATAGATTATGACATCTACTATGCGAATGGTCATTATGACCAGAAGATATTCGTAGACCCTAGCCGGGACCTCGTTGCGGTCTTTACCTGTTCTATCGCTGATGGTGACTACTACCCCGCGAACTACCTATTCCTAAACTATATTCTTCCCGCAATTGATGAATACACACCAACCTCCAATCCCCCCACCTCACCCCTTCCACTCGTTTTCGCCGTAGCCGCTGTCGTCACAGTTATAGCCGTAACCGGATTCTTCTGGCTCAGAAGAAGAGGAGCACCCACCTCAAATGGAAGCTCGAAATAACCTTGGTGATTGAGTATGAAGATTGAAGTAGCTACAAAGCAGGATATTCCATCGATTGCTGAATGCTGGGTTGGTCTCCGGCTGCATCAGCGTGAACGTCAGGGCGGTCAAAGGCCCTCGCTTCGTGGAATGATGCGGCAAGTCGAACGGAATATGGAGAAGCCCCATTGCTTCTATTTCGTCGCCAAGGAGTTGGACCAGATGGTCGCTGCTGCCTTTGTGCGGCTGCGGAGTGGTGGGCGTAGTGCCCATCTTGCTCGTGCTTATACGGTACCCTCTCATCGCCGCAAAGGGGTCATGCGTATGCTAGAACAGGCTATCATCGAGTTTCTTCGTCAACGAAGGATTACCACCCTTGACCTTACCGTAGTCCCTTACAATAGGGAGGGCATGGCCACCTGGCCTACATTGGGGTATAAGCCCACTAAAATCGTGATGACCAAAGAGCTCGTCTACTAGAGATTGTATGGCGCTAGATAGACTGCGGTGCTTTCAGTCCCGTTTTAGGGATTTCCGATGCTGCTCCTCTTGTCGCTTCGCGAAGTCCTCCCAGCTTTCGCCTGGACGCCGTTTGTACATAAAATCATCATCTTCCGACACGGGTTCAGCAGCTTCTTTGGGCTCTTCTTTGGGTTTTCCTTCAAGGGTGTTCAGTGCATCTCGAATCAGTTTTTGAATGCGTTTATCTTTTTCCCGTTCTAGGGCTTCTCTGAGTGGCTCGACGGCCTGTTTATCTCCGATTTCTTCTAGGGCAACGACCGCGCAAAACCGCGCCTTCGCTGAGTCGTCCTTAAGGACTTCGATTAGAGGTTCGATAGCTTCGGATCCTATCACTGTTAGAGTGAAAGCGGACGCCATTCTGACAGTTTCAGTTTTATGTTTCAAGGCTGGGATGAGGGGTTCAATGGCGGCTGGTCCCACCTTAGCCAGTGCTGAGGAGAGCCGCTCCAGTATTTCCTCATCCTTTTCCTTTGCAAAAGTCTGGAGGAAAGGCTCAATTAGTACTATCCCGAACTTGGCGAGTAGTGTCGCGGCACCTTCCCACTCCTGAGTGTGAGATGATGTCCGGATGACCTGGATCAGGGGGTCGATGGCGGCTTCGTCCATCTTGGTCAAGCCTTTCAGGGCAGCTTGCCGGAGGGCTTCTTCGGGGTCCCGATAGGCGACGCTGATGAGCGGTCCTACGGCTCGTGGATCCTGCATTCGTGACAGGTTTGTGATAGCCCATGCCCGAATAGCGGGGTGATTGTGGCGGAGAGACCGGATTAGGGGCTCTACACCGTCTTTCCCAATCATCACCAAAGCCTGGATCGCTGCTGCGCCCACACTTTCGTCATTGAGGGTCAAGAGTTCGAGGAGGGGTTCAACTGCGACGGCGCCCATCTGCCCCAGGGCGTTGATGATGATATCCTCATCTGTGCTGTTCTGGCTATTGAACAGGGCGTGGATGAGATGAGGGACGGACTCGGCTCCGTATTTCTGGAGGACCTGTATCGCCTTCTTCCGCTTATCTTCCCGCTCATGTTTCAGGAGTTGTATGTATTTGGCAATCTTTCGGGCGTGTTTTGATTCAGGAGGCATTGACAACGGCAAACACCAATCCTATCCCTAATTCTTCACCTCAATAAATTTTCTCTGTTGGTGAAAACCAAAGAAAATCTTTTATATTCTGCCTTGTCCATCTCGCTGGAATGAGGTAGGTTTGGTTGACAACTCAACAAGGAAATCCATCAGATATTGAAGGTTGGCCGATGCTAAGGCGAGACGCCGCCGCCTCGGGGACTGATGGGTCCCAGGTGCATCCACCGCTGGAAAAGGTGTGGGAATTCCGGGCTCGTGGGGACATTGAATCCTCTCCAGCCCTAGCGTATGGTCTGGTCTTCTTCGGCAGCAAGGACAAACACGTTTATGCCGTCGATGGCAGTACTGGAGAGAGCCGGTGGACCTTCAAAACCGGGAAAGCCGTCATAACCACTCCCGTGGTCGCTGATGGAGTGGTGTATGCGGCGAGTGAGGATAAACACATCTATGCCCTGGATGCACAAACGGGTGACAAACACTGGCTATTCTCACCGGGTAAGGAAATCTCCGTGACCCCCGCGGTAGGTGAAGGTTTGGTCTTTTTCGGCTGCAAGGATAAACAGGTCTACGCTCTTGACGTTAAGACCGGGCAGCCTCGATGGACGTTCACCACTGAATACAAGGATCATTCGCCCCCCGTCATTATTCAAGGTAAAGTATTGATTACTGGTCGGAAAGGCACCAAAGGCACGCTTTTTGCCATTGATGCGGCAACGGGGGAATTGGTATGGAAAGAGGATGACCGTCTAGGGATTCCCCATCCAGTTGCTGCATCGAACACTGTTTTGTCCCGTTCCTCGGACCACCAGCTGTATGCCACAGACCTGCAAACTGGGGCTTCGAAAGGTAGGCTTATCCCTGACAGGCTTTACCATGCCATATTCAGTCACAACTACCTCTACGTCTCCTTAATGGGACCCTTTGCCTTGAATGGCTTTGACCTCAGCCACCATGTTTCTGACGGCTGGGATTTGGGATTCATGCCATGGCCAGGGGTACCCAGCGTACCAGCGGTGAGCGGTGATTACGCCTTTGTTACGGGGCAGAACGCAAACACCTTATACGGTTTCCGAATCTCTAAATTCACTAAGCGCTGGCAGCACCAATTCAAAGAAATTCTGAAAATGCCTACGGGGGCACCTGTGATAGCCGATGGAAGGCTGTTTGTAGTGAGTGAAAAGGGAAAAATCCACGCCTTCAAAGGTACAAACGATCCAAAGTTCACACAACGAATGGAACTTATCCTCGGAACCATCAATAAGGAACCCACATTCAAAGCACGCCTTATACAGAGAACTACCAGATGGCCCAACTGCTGTTGCTTGTGCCTGGACCCCGCTGAGACGCATTTCACCCTCTGAAGTGCCGAGGGCCAAGTCACTCTTGAAATATCAGGAGTACCCTACTGCAACGCCTGCAAGCAAAAGGTTACTAAGACGTTCGGTGGAGAGAAACCTGGTGTAGTAATCGACCGAGAGTCGGTACGAACCCTTGTTTTCAGAAACGAGAAGTATTGGGCCATGTTCATGGAAGCCAATCACTTACGATAGTAACAACAGCTGAACGTTGGTGAAATGCAGCCAAGTTCTTATTTATTCCCTACTAACTATTGCTTTCTCCCACTTGCGTCCGAGGAATTGTCAACTAGAGATTATTTCAATCTGCTAGTCTACGTGGAGAGGTCATCGCGTGTTGTCGATTATGCTTCTTTCTTGATCCTGTTTAGATTTGAGAATATGTGAAAGCATCACATATTGGTGATTATCACGTGTCATCTTTCGGCGTCTAACAAGGACCTCAAGTGTCGACGAGATCTCGGCCAAACTGATGCCTGTGCGACGGGAAATCTCTTCAGCCGATAGAGGTGTGCCAGCGGCCTGTACTACTTTGATTATCCTTTCTTCAATGTCAGCCATTTCAAGACCCAGTGTTTTCGTGTTCCCTTATAATTCAGGTGAGTAACTATTTCAAGTATTGGATTCCGTGAACCAGTGAAGCATCTACCGATTGCTTCTCCTTCTGGCCTTGAACGCATATCCTACAAAAACAACCCCGAGTAGTAGGAGCAGGCTAAGGCTGCTGAGGTTTGTCAAGCCAACAAGCCATCTTTGATCAGCAGCGTCGCTTCCCGCAACCACTTCGAAAGGGTACTCGAAAACATCCTGTTGAGTGTGTAGTGCACCCTCTACAGTATCAACGCCTAGTTCCACGCCGACATAGCAAACCAGTAACCTCGTTTGGCCCGGTGCAAGATAACAGGAGCCAGCACTAATAATCACCTGTCGACTTACTCTTTTCGTTTCACCGACGGTCATGTTTTCTGAAGAGCCCGAAATGCTCGCGGAAAAGGACCAACCACCCCCTGCAGGTCTGGGGATGTACAGAGACAAGGTAGAGATATAGACAGCACGAATCGTGTGGGAAGGCCCATCATCGATGGATACCAGTTGTGCTGACGCGATGAAGGAATCCTCGACCATGGTGACCACGCTTCTGGGAGCTGACAGACTGACATCAATCAATACCCCGTAAGCGTGTATCTCCCAATGCGTCGTAGCGCTGCTTTGGTCGATAGTGACAGCCACCGAACCATCCCCTAACCTTCCACCCACGGTACACTGGACCAAAGGAATCATTCCGATAGCCACACAGGCTACTAGTAACATGCAGGTCCAATGTAGAGGTCTAACTCGCACTCCTAGCACCTCTTCAACAACTGCAACCACCTCCCCGCATAAATAACCTTTCTCAAGGCGGCAAAAAGACACCTGAAGTGGATAACAGAAAAAGAAGAAAGGGGATGCGAAGAAATTGATCCCATCGCGAGCGTTTGAAACTCGTTCCCTACCGAGGTTATCAGCGACAGATGGATTCTGTCCTCGGGTTAGATGGTCCAGCCGCCCTTCTCCAACAACTGTCCAAGGAGGAGGAGTGCGAGGACGAGTTCTGAGCCGTTGTGGTTTTGGACGAGGAACTCGACCATCCCCGTGATGGTCTCTTCATCATCTCTAGCCTCTTCGACGGCGGCAACAATCTCAGCCCAGCGGTCTTTAGGAACTCCAAAGGCATCGGCTAGAGACTCTGCGCTATGGTCAGCAATGTTGACTTCGCCCATACTGTACTTTGGCACGGTACACACCAGTAGAACCCTTCCACACTCTTCCTATATTAAACTGGTTTGAAAATCGATATTCAAATCGCCTGTTCCAGCTAGAAATAAAGAGGAAAGAGGGACACGGACAACCGTTCCCCTAGGGAGTCAAGATTCTGTAACTAGCCTACCCTTCTTTTCCTAGTTTAAATAGGGTCAATGTAAGCAGGCTTCCGATGATTGTTGGTATACAGGCAATCAAGGTAATCTGATAGAACACCGGTGGTGAATAGAAGAACCAAGGCCTGTCAACGGCGATGAATAGCAGTCTAGTCAATAGAATTGGCCAGGTAGGCAGAATAAATAGTGAATAGAATAGTGTAAGGAGTAACACGATAATCGCTGCAATAGTGAAGTTTGATAAGTGGTTAATATTATATTTACTCAGAAAGAAGACCCCAGTAAAAGTCGTGACCGTCACACTAAGTACAAAGAAGGAATTCAGATAGAGTGAGAAGGAAGGGAATGACAGGTAAGTCTGAAGGAGTGCTGGTAATCCTTCGGGGTTGAGGAAATAGGTCATGATGTAGTCGCTGAAACACCAAACACTAGCGATTGCGCCGAATATTACTCCAGTGAAGAGTCCTGCGATGATATCGTCTCTTGTGCTCTGCTGAGGCCTTGTAGGTGACAACTGGGACAGTTCTTTCGCTCCCTCAGATTCTGGTGGTTCTTGCGAGAGCTTCTCAGGCTTCCGTGCTCTTAACATGGGTCGAAGCATTTTTTGACCAAAAGTGTAGGGAATTAGAAAGAGTAGAAAGAGGAAGATACCCAATGGGAACAAGATGAAGGGACCTGCCCAGAACAACATCATACGGATTGTTAAGGGCAAGGTGATTAGCACGAGAATCCCAGTGGCTGACATGGAACCGAAAATCAGTAGAAGTTTTCTGATATCATGCAGCAAGGGGTCAGGTGGTCTTGTTCCCAGATACTCGTGAAGAATTACTAGAATAACAACCTCAGGAAGGAACATGACTGCCAGAATACTAAATATGACAAAACCAGGGATTACAATATTGATTGTAAACAAAACTAGATTGACATCCCGTTGATAACCCTGTGTAAGAATCCAGAAAGGAGTACCAATCATGAAGCCTAGCAAGATGAGAAGAAGAAAGCTTATTATCCAGAAGGTTTCGACTCCAGCTTTGAGGCTGCGTTCCCATCTGTTTGTTGATCCTCTAGCTGTTGGCGTCATTGATGAGGATTCACCTTTTCCCATCCACGTCCTGCAGTGGTGTCTCCAGAACAGGTCAGCGAGATTTAATACCTCTCTATGAGATTTTAAAAAGCCTTCTGACCACTAACTTGTTTTTAGGGCTGCATTTACTGAAATCACTGCATCTAGAGTAGCAAATTAGAATCGCCAACATTTCGATGATTTTGTATTTGATGAATACGAGAATTAATAGCCACGAAGAATCAATCCTTTCGAGTGCACATTGTGAGGTTTGCAGGGGATTCACTTGGTTACTAGAGATAATCGTTGGAAACTCCTATGGCTCGCGGTCATCCTTCTTTCAGGAATTGTTCCGACCCTCATGCTGTATTTTAACCTGATTCCCCGCTGGGTGTTTGTATTACCTCCAGACATCGTGCAGCTGGTACCTCGCAATGAAGAGGTTATCTTCGGAGTTTTTTGTTGGATGGTCATCATCGTAATCATCGTTGCGAGAGACTACTCAGAAGATCATGGAATAGGCTGGACCGCTCCAATTGTACTAGGCTTCAGTGTAGCAACCACGTTTCTCGTCATCCAGTCGATACCTTACCTATGGAATACCCTAATCCTACTCACTTTAGTTTTCCATTCCCCTTTGGTCCTCTTGGTCTTCGCTATCCCTGTCATAATCATTTCTGCTATCACTATATCTTACTTTTATGCGCTAAGGCTCTTCAGGCCCATGTTGAGAAAGCAGCGTCGTCGCTTTCCCCAGACATCACCTACACCCCCTACTCCTCTTGTTCCCCAGAGTATTCTCGAACAAGGAATCCAAGAAGCACACGGTACGGGCGACCCGCCATCTTGTACCATATGTAAGAGAACCATTGCCAAGGGAGAAGCCATTGTCATATGCCCATTCTGCCAAAGCAGAGCCCATCAAATCCACATGGAGAACTGGCTCTTAACTAAAAGGACCTGCCCCCTCTGCCGAGAACGAATAACTAAAGACTAAACCACAGGAATGGCAGCCCACCCTGCGCTTGTCATCTTTAAGAAGCATTTAGGATTTATAAGCCACCACAGCGTAGTGTCACTTGTAACCCTTTCAGTCAGGGAAGATATGAGGGTCTTATCATGATAGGTAATACACGACAGATAACAGTCGTTATTCTAATCCTTGGTACCCTGCTCCTCTGTGGAACACTAACCCCCCACACCTGTACAGCAGCCACTGTCTGGTCCGACGACTTCAACGACGGGAACCACAGCGGCTGGACGGTGGCGCAAGGCGATTTTGGCGTCTCCAGCAACACGCTGGTCCCCACCGCCGACGACAGCAAGATTGTCCACGCGAGCACAGTCACCTCGGGCACCTGGAGCTTTGACCTCCTCTGGAACGGCACCTTTGCAGCCGTGGAGTTCATCTCCATCGAGTATACCCCCTATGACACCTATGATAGCTGCTTCCATCTTAACTTCTACCGCGACACCCAAGACAACTCGCAAATCGAACTTCGCAAATACATCAACACCGCCTCCTCCAGCCTGATCACCGTCGAAACCGCGTTTCTCACCGGACTCTATGGCACCTGGGTAACCGTCGACATCACCCGGGACGCGAGCAGCGAATTCATGGTCTACGTTAACGGTGCACCCTTATGGACGGTAGACGAGGATGTCATCGACACCCAACTCTCCTCATCGTGCTACTACTTCCTCATCTATTGCGACGATCAAGCCTTCGCCATCGACAACGTCGTCGTCAGCGACACAGTCGATGTCACACCACCACCGCCACCGATTCCAGGGTTCCCCACTGCAGCCATCCTACTTGGCATAACCACAGCTCTCGGACTCGGTATGGTGACCCGTTACCGTAGTAAGCGCACCTAACGTACGAGAGACTACGAGGACATCGGTAAAACTATGAGACTACTAACACCAAAGCAAGCTAAGGTTCCGGACCGAACTAGAAAAAAGAGGAAGAGGGACACGGAGAATCCGCATCCCAGGCGAGAGTATTAGACGCGTTCTTTGACAAGCTTGTCCACAACAGCTGGGTCAGCGAGCGTGGTGGTGTCGCCAAGCTTGTCCAATTCACCAGCAGCTATGCGCTTCAGAATACGGCGCATAATCTTGCCGCTACGAGTCTTGGGCAGGGCATCAGCGAACTGGACCTTGTCGGGGGTTGCGATGGGCCCGATTTCCTTCCGCACATGCTTACGAAGCTCCTGACGGAGTTCCTCAGTCTTGTCGATGCCATGTTTCAAGGTCACAAAGCAGTAGAGTGCCTGTCCCTTGATGTCATGCGGAAAACCGACAACCGCAGCTTCAGCAACTGAATCATGAGAAACAAGTGCCGACTCGATCTCTGCGGTGCCCATACGGTGGCCAGAAACGTTGACGACATCGTCAATCCTGCCGACGACCCAGAAGTAGCCGTCCTTGTCTTGGCGAGCGCCGTCGCCAGTCATGTAGTAGGGTGGGAAGGTCTTGAAGTAGGTGTCAATAAAGCGTTGGTGGTCACCGAACACAGTGCGCATCAGACCAGGCCACGGCTTCGTAATGACGAGGTAGCCGCCTTCGTTCCTGCCGACTTCCTGTCCGGTTTCATCGACGATCATAGCCTCAATACCTAGGAATGGAAGAGTACAGGAACCAGGTTTGAGCGGGACTGCACCGGGGATTGGGGTAATGACGACGCCGCCAGTTTCCGTCTGCCAATATGTTAGTCGCCAGTTAGGCTATTGCCTAGCTGGAATCGACAATAGGGCAGCGGCTTTGTCCAACGACTTCGTAATACCAGAGCCACGCTTCAGGGTTGATTGGTTCACCGACGGTTCCGAGGAGTTTGAGGCTGGAGAGGTCGCGTTTTCTTACCCATTCGTCACCGTGGCGCATGATGGCTCGGATGGCGGTGGGTGCGGTGTAGAACTGGTTAATCTTCCATTTTTCTACTACTGCCCAGAAGCGGTCGGGTTCGGGGTAGGTGGGTACGCCTTCGAACATGACGCTGGTTGCGCCTGCGGCTAGGGGTCCGTAGACGATGTAAGAATGACCGGTGATCCATCCTATGTCGGCGGTGCACCAGTAGATGTCTTCTTCTTGGTAGTCGAAGATATATTTGAACGTTGTCGCCGTGTAGACCATGTAGCCGGCGGTGGTGTGCAGCACACCCTTGGGCTTGCCCGTGGAACCGGACGTGTACAGGATGAACAGCGGGTCTTCCGCATCCAACCACA
>JAEOTB010000109.1 GCA_016840065.1 Candidatus Hermodarchaeota archaeon
AGAGAATCTACTTGGCGGAATCTGATAATTATCAGGGTACTGGATCTGAGCGGCTTCAAATTTGGAAAGATTTGTTCACCGAGAGAGTGATACCCTTCAACCTATCCGAGGATACAGACACAAAGACTGTGCATGTAGCTAAAGGTGAGGGGGACTTGCCAGTTGAGCTCTCCCACATCCTCTTCAAACCGAATGTCTTTGTGAGCACTCATGTTTTACGAACATTCCAGCATGGAATGATCCTGAAGAACCTATTCGGGTTGCCTCCTTCTCGAATGAAGAGGCAGTACCACAAGAGGGCAATCTTTCGTTCAATTTTTGCTGACCTCTTTGAGGCAATCGGAGGTATCGACTTGTCGGTGATTGATGGGACACATCTATACTGGAAATATGGTAAATGGCGCGTTCCCATGAATATCTTGATTGTGGGAAGAGATGCGGTTGCTGTAGAAACCGTCGGAGTTACACTAGTTGGTCTGAAACCAGAGAAGCTGGTGATAATACAGGAATTCGTGAAACGTGGTCTTGGCGAAGGAGATATCAATAACATCGAAATTGTGGGGCTACCCTTTGAAGAACTCAAGACCCGCGCTAAAGCCGCTCTAAAGGAACTCAAAGAAATCGTTGCAGCAGCACCGAAGCCCTGGTCCCCGCGTGAAGCTGTTGATGGCTTGATTCGAAGTGGTTTCTTTAGACCCCCTCATCGACGAACCCGCGAAGAAATCGAAGCGGCCTTATCAGAGGAGGACACGCGCTCAAAGGGTCGATGGAGTATAATTTACACTACCTTGATTCGGAGAATCAAGAAAGGTAAGCTTAACCGGACGAAAGAACCAGACGGATGGGTCTATTGGACAGAATAAGTGAGCACCTTAGTTAATCCTCTCCTGTACTAGGAAAAGAGGAGTGTAAAAAACCACATAGACTGTAGTTCGATAGAAGATTATGACAAAGAGTACTGAGCCCAAGCATACGAATCGACTCGCCCAAGAGAAAAGTCCCTATCTTCTCCAACACGCACATAATCCAGTGGACTGGTATCCCTGGAGCCCTGAAGCCTTTGAGAAAGCCAAGGCAGAAAACAAACCCATCTTCCTCTCTATTGGATACTCAACATGCCACTGGTGCCATGTGATGGAGCGGGAATCCTTCGAGGACCCGCAGGTCGCTGCCTTATTGAATGAAACTTTTGTGAATATCAAGGTGGATCGTGAAGAACGACCTGACATTGACAGCTTGTACATGACAGTGTGTCAGATGCTAACAGGGAGAGGCGGCTGGCCACTGACTATCATAATGACTCCAGATAAGCAGCCTTTCTTTGCAGCGACCTATATTCCTCGTTCGAGTAGATTTGGAAGGTCGGGAATGCTAGAAATTATTCCCCGAATCCGTGAAATGTGGGAAAACCAGCAAGATCATCTCTTGCGAGTCACAAAGGAATTACGTTCTGCTCTCAGTAGTTCGTCTGATGAAGCGCCGGGAGAGGAATTAGGCGAAGAAACATTGCATACGACGTTTGACTGTTTGTCAAGTAGTTTCGATGAGGAACAAGGTGGGTTCTCCTATGCCCCGAAGTTCCCTAGACCCCACAATTTGACCTTTTTACTCCGATACTGGCACAGTACAAAAGACAAGAGAGCCTTACATATGGTCGAGACTACGTTGCAGGCAATGAGGAATGGAGGGCTTTTTGACCATGTTGGGTTTGGGTTCCATCGCTATTCGACGGATCCTAAATGGCTGTTACCACATTTCGAGAAGATGTTGTATGACCAAGCCCTGTTGGTGATTGCTTATGCTGAAGCTTTCCAAGCAACACGAAAGAAAGTGTACAAAGAAACAACGGAAGAGATTCTCACCTATGTTCTCAGAGACTTGAAGGAGCCAGCGGGGGGCTTCTATTCAGCAGAAGACGCAGACAGTGAAGGTGTAGAAGGTAAGTTCTATGTCTGGTCAGAACAAGAAATTCGAAAGGCACTCTCACAAGAGGACGCAAACCTTTTCATCAAAGTCTTTAATATAACAGAAGAGGGGAATTTTGTCGAAGAAGCAACTAGGCATCGAACTGGTACTAATATTCCTCATCTCGTGAAACCTCTTACAGAAACTGCGATAGCCCTTGAATTGCCGGAGAAGGAGCTGGGTAAACGTCTAGAGCGAATCCGTTTGAAACTATATGCTATTAGAGAAAAGCGCATTCATCCACATAAGGATGACAAGATTCTTACAGATTGGAACGGTCTCATGATTGCAGCTTTGGCAAAAGCTGGACGTATCCTTAATGAGCCAAAATACATTGACGCGGCAAAACAAACTGTTAAATTCATTCTAACAAAGCTCCGTGATCATGCGGGAAGATTGCATCATCGTTACAGGGAGGGAGAAGCTGCTATTCCCGCATTTCTTGATGATTATGCCTTCCTCATCTGGGGCTTAATTGAACTCTACGAAACTACATTTGATCCCCAATTCCTGAAAACCGCTTTTACTCTCAACGAAGAGCTGATTGAACACTTCTGGGATTCAGAAAGTGGAGGATTCTATTTTGTAGCAGATGATGCTGAGGAACTTCTGGTGAGGAAAAAAGAGGTATATGATGGTGCAATTCCTTCAGGGAATTCTGTCGCAATGCTGAACCTGCAACGTCTTAGTCGAATCACAGGCAATCCTGACTTTGAAGCCAAAGCAGCTCGCATCGGACAAGTGTTCTCAGGGACAGTATCGCAGGCACCTCTAGGATTTACACAATTAATGATTGCAGTGGATTTTGCTGCAGGACCCTCACACGAAATCGTCATTACTGGTGACCCTGATTCAAAAGACACGCGAGAGATAATTGACGCTTTAAGATCCAAGTTCCTTCCCCGAAAGGTCGTGATTCTCCGCCCAATAAATGGAGAAGCACGAGAAATTGAACACCTATCACCTTTCATAAAGGATTACGGTGAACTTGATGGAAAAACTACTGTATATGTTTGCGTGGACCAACAATGTAATCTCCCTACGACAGACATTTCTGAAATGTTGGAATTACTTCGTTGACCATACTATCGTTAAGACACATAGAATAAACGATGCTGAGGGTTTCTGTAAGGTCACTACATGTCATTGATTGGGAATATTATCTTAACTATCGCTTAATTCTCGTGCTGTTTGGGTCACTAGTATACTCATCTTCTACAGATGAACAGCATATACTGCAAACACAGCATTCGATACATACGTTTTTCTCCGTTGATTGTCAAGTTAAATTTGATGCCTTTAGATAACTTATCGGCAAAATCTTGTGCTGTACTTTTCCTCATACTCGCGATTGGTTGTATTATTCACATGTTCTTTGTTGCAATACTTCTCAGTACCCCGTAACAATCTCCTTTTACTCCTCTTTGCCAGCCTCCGTTCTATCTGCCTTCGACTCCGAATGTTGCGATTTCATTCCCAGCGATGTTCGCATAGCAATCTAAACGTTACCTTTATCTTATAGTACCTCATAGTTGTTTTTGGTATCGCGCAGCATCATCACATCTAAGAGATGTCACCTGACGAGATACCGGAGAACCGGATCAATGGCAGAATCGAGCGAAGGCGAACCTGGCGCGAAACCTTGCGACTGTAGGGAACTTCATCTTCTGTCCGTACGCCTTTTTGGGAATGGCTTGACTCGGATTTCTCCACATATTTTGAATGACTGAAAAAGGGTTAATGATGGCTGATATTGACGAAGACTTAAATGGAGTTATAATCGGCACCTGCTCGACGTTGATGAATGAGATATTAGAAAACACCGAAGCGGTGGAACAATGGCTCGCCAAACTGAGAGGCGTAAAAGTCCCCAAGAAGATAAAAGAGAACTTACAGACTCTCAAGGACTATATTAGGAAAGTTGAGCGAGACGTTTGTGAACTAGAAAACGGCGAGTAGCTTCAACCAGACTATCACTGAATGTACCTAAACACACCCCACCCACTGAAGAGTTAGTGAGGGTGACTATGTTTTGTAGGTGGTGCTCCTAAAAGACTCGTTAGTTTGAGTTGTTGGACACCTCGTAGTCCTTTTAATTTCGCTACTAATTCTTTGATTTCGATTACTTCACCTTTAACCACAATTACTAACAGACAATGATCGTGGTTAAGATGTATATGGGTCGCAGACATTATGATATCTGTGTGATGGTGCTGGGTGGCTGTCAACTCAGACTCTAGACCTTGAACTTCATGGTTGAAAATGAGAATGATGGTCCCTACAGCGTATGCCTTCTCATCTTGTTCCCAATGGTACTCAGTTAAGAAGCCGCGTATTGCTTGCTGTGTCGCTTTTGAACGATCTATCCCCATTTGATTGATGGCACTATCGAATTCTCGTAAGAGGTTTGGGGGTAGAGAAATACTAATCCGAGCCGCACCTAGTTTCGTCATTTGGAATCACATTATCCAGACCTTGTAATATAGCCGTTTCCTAAATAATGGGTGATGCTATCAATATTGCGGAACTTAATGGTGAGAAAGACCTAAATAGAAGTATTACTAAACGCCTAAAAAGTATTACTCAGGAGCGGTGTTTAATGCACATCCCTGACGGATTTCTTACAATAGTAATCTGTGCCATAATGTATGCTTTTACCATATTATTTCTAGCCATAGCCTTCTGGCGAACCAACAAAATACTGAACGAGAAACAGATCCCCCTAATGGCCACACTAACTGCCATGTTCTTTGCGGCTCAGATGATGAACTACCCAATCATCGGTGGCACAACTGCTCACTTACTGGGCGGCCCCATTCTAGCTATCACGTTAGGACCGTATGCAGGGCTTATCTCGATGACTGTCATCCTGATGATTCAGGCACTCTTCTTTGGCGATGGCGGGGTTCTCAGCTTCGGTGCAAACGTGTTCAACATGGGGATTGTCGGAACGTTCATTCCCTTCTTGGTGCTCTTCGTGTTCCTGAAGTTGATGCCGAGTCGGAAAGGTCTACTGATGGGTGGTTTCCTAGGAGCATTCCTTGGAGACCTCGGAGCAGCAGTAGCGGCTGGTTTAGAACTTGGACTATCGTACCCCACATTCCCATATGGAATTACTATAGCCCTTACAGCCATGATCATTCATCACTCGATTATAGGCGCCATTGAAGGCGTCGCAACAGTAGTCATTCTCTTGACACTGTATCAGACTCGACCAGACCTGCTTTCTCTAAAACGGGTGGCTCCTTTCATAACTGGCGACCTGCCACCATTAATGGAGGGTAAGTAGTTTTGCAGGATAGGTACAAAATAATCATCGGCGGATTCGTTGTCGCTGTAATCTTCGTAATAGTAGGAGTTTTTCTCCTAGGCTTTGCGAATGAAACCCTCGACGTAATCGCTGGGTTATTCGGTGCACCCGAGTGGGAAATATGGTTTCCCCCTCTCCCCGATTACGAAGTCCCTGGGTTTGAAGGTAACATTTTAACGAATTTCGTCGTAGGTATTGGCTTCTCAGCGCTGATTCTTGTGTTGACATTCCTTATCGGGTGGCTTGTCACGCGTCGCCGGGCGAAAGGTTAAACCCTTTCCCCCCACTCCCATTTTTTAGGAGCCCGCTACTTGTTTAAAGAGTTATTGAAGGTTCTCGGTGAGAGCCTACGCAACGAGGAGTACGCAAGCCGAAAGGGTCTTCTTCAGCTAGTTGATCCTAGGTTTAAACTCGCATGTTTTTTCAGCCTAATAGTTGTGACAGTTCTTCTACGGAGCGTTCTCCAGTTTCTCTTGATGTTGCTCTTTCTTATCGTCCTTGCTGTGGCATCACGGGTACCTCAACGGGCGTTCTTTGGTCGCACATCCCTAGTCTTAGTGTTCTCTTTAGTCATTGTCTTGCCACTTCCCTTCATAACACCAGGATCACCTTGGTTGGTCTTTCCCCTTGGTCCCTGGCTTGTTAGCCTGAGCTACGAGGGGCTGTATTCAGCGGCTTTGTTTACGATGCGTGTTTGGGTCTCGGTGGGAGCCCTGACCTTGCTCACGTTGACGACACGGTTTACAGCCCTTCTGCACGGGATGGAGCGACTCCATTTCCCCCGGCTTTTCATCCAATTGACCTCCCTCACTTATCGGTACATCTTCTTGTTTACTGATGAAGCATATAGGATGGGACTGGCAAAGGAGGCGCGCACGGTAAGGAAAGAGAGGATTATTCACTTCAGGACGCTGCGCACCATATCGAGTATGATTGGGACCCTCTTTATCCGAGCCTTTGAGCGAGGTGAAAAAGTCTACCAAGCCATGTTGGCTCGAGGTTATTCGGGGGAGTCAAGATTGCTCACTCAGCTTCAAAGTGGCGCTAAGGACTGGGGCTTTGCTGTAGGCTTGTTGTTCTTAGCATTGCTAATATATTTCGCTCCATTCATTATTCCAGTCACTTTCATAGGAGGATGGTTCTAAAAATGGTACATTGCGCCGTTGATCTACAAGGTGTTCAATATCGCTACCCAAATGGTTACATCGCGTTCGATGAGGTTAATCTTCAAGTCGGTCTCCATGAGCGTGCCGTTATTCTCGGTGCTAATGGAGCCGGGAAATCAACACTTCTCTCAGTTATCAGTGGAGTTCTTGAGCCTAGCAAAGGGAGTATAAAAATTCTGCATCAAGAGTTAACACCAAAAACAAAGCGAAAACTCCGTGCGTTGGTTGGATTGGTCTTCCAAGAGCCGGATAATCAGCTCTTCATGCCTTCAATCTGGGAGGATGTTGCCTTTGGACCACTCAACATGGGTCTTTCTGAAGAGGAGGTGCAACAGCGAGTTGACGAAGCACTAGACATCGTGGGAATAGCTAGCCTTCGTGACAAGCCACCCCATCACCTCTCTGTCGGTGAGAAGAAGCGAGCTGCCATCGCCACAGTCCTGGCTATGCGTCCGAAGATTCTAATTCTTGACGAGCCGACTGCCCACCTCGACCCTAAGAGCCGTGCTGACTTCATTAGATTTCTAACCAAGCTGCACAAGCAGGGTGACCTTACACTAATCACGGCCACACATGATGTCGATAGTGTGCCTCTACTGGCTGATCGTGCATACGTCCTCAACAAAGGACGCATTACCGCAAGGGGAACTGTAGCCTCAGTCTTTTCCGACACAGCGACATTAACGAAAGCTCGTCTCAGCCCGCCAACTGTGGCTAGACTCTTTCAACAAATCCCTTGGTTCATCGATGCCCAAGACAGCCAGCCCCTCCCTATGTCGATCAGAGAGGCTGCTAAAATCCTCCGCAAGCTAGGCACCCCTCCTGTTCGGAAGTCTGTATCCACCAAGCGATGATGTTCTCCACAAAGTTGGGGTTTTGTAGCCGCCATTTTTGTAAGACCTCGTTGAAATAACGCTTAAGGAAAAAACGCTTAAGGAACTGGAATAACCCTTAATCCAGCTTAATTTCCTTTTTTGTGAGGTAATGTTATGCCTGATGATATCACCGACTCGTTTGATCGAATGGAATTTGGCGCATACACAATGGGTGACCGAAAGCCCTTCGCTTCACCGGACACCACTCCTAAGTGGACGCGAAAACTGCCCTTCGCGGTAACCCATGTTAAATTAAATCTGACTTTCAGAAAACTCGAGGACAGGTCCTTAAGCGGCCTTTGCGCTACAAGCATCAAGGCTGTCAAGGATGGGGCTCAGCGCATTACCTTTGATGCTATAAAGCTGCATATAGAGTCTGTCCAGGACTCCAAAGGTAGAGACCTTGACTACGATTATAATGAAGAAAAGCTCACCGTAACATTGACCAAAGCCCTCCCTCGAGGACTTGATGAAACCATCGTCATCA
>JAEOTB010000110.1 GCA_016840065.1 Candidatus Hermodarchaeota archaeon
AGAGAATCTACTTGGCGGAATCTGATAATTATCAGGGTACTGGATCTGAGCGGCTTCAAATTTGGAAAGATTTGTTCACCGAGAGAGTGATACCCTTCAACCTATCCGAGGATACAGACACAAAGACCGTGCATGTGGCAAAAGGCGAGGGAGACCTCCCAGTTGAGCTCTCCCACATCCTCTTCAAGCCGAATGTCTTTGTGAGCACTCATGTTTTACGTACATTCCAGCACGGAATGGTTCTGAAGAACCTCTTCGGGTTGCCTCCTTCTCGAATGAAGAGGCAGTACCACAAGAGGGCAATCTTTCGTTTAATTTTTGCTGACCTCTTTGAGGCAATAGGAGGTATAGACCTGTCGGTGATTGATGGGACACATCTATACTGGAAATATGGTAAATGGCGCGTTCCCATGAATATCTTGATAGTGGGAAGAGACGCGGTTGCTGTAGAAACCGTCGGAGTTACACTAGTTGGTCTGAAACCAGAGAAGCTGGTGATAATACAGGAATTCGTGAAACGTGGTCTTGGCGAAGGAGATATCGATAACATCGAAATTGTGGGGCTGCCCTTTGAAGAAATCAAAGCCCGCGCTAAAGCCGCTCTAAAGGAACTCAAAGAAATCGTAGCCGCAGCACCCCAACCTTGGTCCCCGCGGGAGGCTGTGGATGGCTTGATTCGCAGCGGTTTCTTCAAACTGCCTTACCGAAGAGCCCGCGCAGAGATTGAGAAAGCATTGGCGGAGGAGGACGACCGCTCAAAGGGTCGATGGAGCGTTATTTACACAACCCTGATGCGGAGAATCAAGAAAGGCAAGCTAAACCGAACGGAAGAGTCGGAAGGATGGGTATATTGGACTGAATAAACAAGCTCCCGAGTTTAGCGAACCTGGACTAGGAAAAGAGGAGTGTAAAAAGCCCCGTAGAGGTTAATTCAATAGAAGTTTATGACAAAAAGTACTGAACCCAAGCATACAAACCGGCTTGCCCAGGAGAAAAGCCCTTACCTGCTCCAACATGCACATAATCCTGTGGATTGGTACCCATGGGGTCCAGAAGCCTTCGAGAAAGCAAGGGCTGAGGACAAACCAATTTTCCTGTCAATTGGTTACAGCACCTGCCATTGGTGCCACGTGATGGAAAGGGAGTCTTTCGAGGACCCGCAGGTCGCTGCTTTGTTAAACGAGTTTTTCGTGAATATCAAGGTGGACCGTGAGGAGAGACCAGATATTGACAGCTTGTACATGACAGTGTGTCAGATGCTAACCGGGAGAGGAGGCTGGCCACTGACTATCATGATGACTCCGGATAAGCAGCCTTTCTTTGCGGCGACCTACATTCCTCGCTCTGGTAGATTTGGGACATCGGGAATGCTAGAAATCATTCCGAAAATTCAAGAGCTGTGGAAAAACCAGCGGGAGCGCCTCCTACGAGTCACTAAGGAATTACAATCAGCCCTCATCACTGCGTCTGATGAGGTGTCTGGAGATGAACTCGATGAAACGATTTTAGAGATGACGTTCGACGGTTTGTCCAGTCGCTTCGATGAGGAACAAGGAGGATTCGCCACCGCCCCAAAATTTCCTAGACCCCATAACCTTACTTTTTTGCTTAGATACTGGCAACGCGCAAAGAACGCCAGGGCTTTGCAAATGGTTGAGACCACGTTACAGAAAATGCGAAGTGGAGGAATCTTCGATCATATTGGATTAGGATTCCATCGTTATTCGACTGATTCTAAATGGTTGCTACCACATTTTGAGAAGATGTTGTATGACCAAGCCCTGTTGGTGATAGCCTATGCTGAAGCTTACCAAGCAACACGAAAGACAGGGTACAGAGAAACGATGGAAGAAACACTCATCTATGTTCTCAGAGACATGAGGGACCAAGAAGGGGGCTTCTATTCAGCAGAAGACGCTGATAGTGAAGGTGTAGAAGGGAAGTTCTATGTCTGGTCCGTACAGGAAATTAGGAAGGCACTCTCACAAGAGGATGCAGACCTTTTCATTGAAGTCTTTAACTTTACTGAAGAGGGGAATTTTGTCGAAGAAGCAACTAGGCACCGAACTGGAACTAATATTCCTCATCTCGTGAAGCCTCTTGCAGAAACTGCGACGGCTCTTAAAATGCAAGAGAAGGAGCTACGTAAACGCCTAGAACGAATCCGTTTGAAACTGTATACTATTAGAGAACAGCGTATTCATCCACATAAGGATGATAAGATTCTTACAGATTGGAATGGTCTTATGATTGCAGCTTTGGCAAAAGCTGGACGTATCCTTGATGAATCAAAATATATTGACGCAGCAAAACAAGCAGTCGGATTCATTCTCACCAAGCTCCGTGACAAAGAGGGAAGATTGTATCATCGTTACCGAGAGGGAGAAGCTGCCATCCCCGCATTTCTGGATGATTACGCCTTCCTTATCTGGGGACTAGTTGAACTCTACGAATCGACTTTCGAAGCTCAATTCCTGCAAAGCGCCCTTAGTCTTAACGAAGAGCTAGTTCAACACTTCTGGGATTCAGATGGCGGAGGATTCTATTTTGTAGCGGATGATGCTGAGGAGCTTCTGGTGCGGAAAAAGGAGGTATATGATGGTGCTGTTCCCTCTGGGAATTCTGTAGCAATGTTGAACCTGCTACGTCTTGGTCGAATCACAGGTAATCCTGACTTTGAAGCAAAAGCAGCACGCATCGGACAAGTGTTCTCAGGAACAGTATCGCAGGCGCCTGTAGGGTTTACACAGTTAATGATTGCAGTGGATTTTGCTGCAGGGCCATCACACGAAATCGTCATTGCTGGTGACCCTGATTCAAGAGACACGCGAGAAATAGTTGACGCGTTAAGATCCAAGTTCCTTCCCCGAAAGGTCGTAATTCTCCGCCCAATAAATGGAGAAACACGCGAAATTGAACACCTAGCACCTTTCATAAAAGACTACGGTGAACTTGATGGAAAAACCACCGTATATGTTTGCGCGGACCAACAATGTAATCTCCCCACGACAGACATTTCGGAAATGCTAGAATTACTTCGTTGACCATACTATCGTTATAACATAGAATAAAAGAGTTTGAGGATTTCTGTAAGGTCACTACCCGTCATTTATTTCTGACTCTGAATGTTGCGATTTCATTTCCAGCGATGTTCGCAATGCACTCTAATCGTTACCTTTATCTTATAGTAGTTCATAGTTGTTTTTGGTATCACGCACTGGCATTGAATCTTAAGATGCCAATTGACGGGATGCCGGAGAACTGCATCAATGGCAGAATCTACCGAAGAAGAACCTGGTGCAAAACCCTGTGGCTGCAGGGAAAGTCACCTTCTTTTGATATCCCTATTAGGGGATGACTTGACGCGGATTTCTCCTAGATATTTTATGAAAGACTGAAAAAGGGTTAATGATGGCTAATATAGACGAAGACTTGAACGAAGTTATTATTGGCACTTGTTCGACGTTGATGAATGAGATATTAGAAAACACCGTTGCGGTGGAGCAATGGCTCGCTAAATTGAGAGGCGTAAAAGTTCCTAGGAAGATAAAAGAGAACTTACGTACTATTAAGGACTATATTAGGAAAGTTGAGCGAGACGTTTGTGAACTAGAAAATGGCGGGTAGGCTCTACTACTAGAATTACGGGATTTATCTTATATCGCTCCCTCGCTGAAGAGGCGTTAGTGAGGGTGGCTATGTTTTGTAGATGGCGCTCCTAAAAGAATCGTTAGCTTAAGTTGTTGGATCCCCCGTAATCCTTTTAGTTTCAGTGCCAATTCTTTGATTTCAGTGGCTTGGCCTTTTACCACTATTACCAGCAAACAATGATCATGATTCAGGTGTACGTGCGTCGCTGACATTATTATATCAGGGTGGTGGTGTTGGGTAGCTGTCAACTCGGACTCTAGACCTTGAACTTCATGATTGAAAATGAGAGTGATGGTCCCTACAGCGTAGACCTTCTCTTCTTGCTCCCAACGGTACTCAGTTAAGAAGTCACGTATTGCCTGTTGTGTAGCTTTTGAACGATCTATCCCCATTTGTTCGATGGCGCTATCGAAATCTCGTAAGAGATTTGGGGGTAGAGAAATACTGATTCGAGCCGCACCTGATTTCGTCATTTAGAATCACACATTCAGCCTTGTATTGTGGCTATCAATATTGCGGAGTTTAAAGGTTGGAAAGACCTAAATAGAAGTATTACTGAACGCCTAAAAAGTATTACTTAGGAGTAGTATTAAATGCACATCCCTGATGGCTTTCTAACTATAGTAATTTGTGCAGTCATGTACGCCATTGCACTATTGTTTCTAGCCGTTGCCTTCTGGCGAACCAATAGGATACTAAACGAGAAACAGATACCCCTTATGGCAACACTAACCGCCATGTTCTTTGCGGCTCAAATGATGAACTATCCAATTATCGGCGGCACAACGGCCCACTTACTGGGCGGCCCCATCCTAGCTATCACGTTAGGCCCGTACGCTGGACTTATCTCGATGACAATCATCCTGATGATTCAGGCACTATTCTTCGGAGATGGTGGAGTTCTCAGCTTCGGTGCAAACGTGTTCAACATGGGGATAGTTGGTACATTCATCCCCTTCTTAGTACTCTTCGTGTTCCTAAAGGTGTCACCGAATCGAAAGGGCTTGATAATCGGTGGCTTCCTCGGAGCCTTCCTAGGCGACCTCGGAGCAGCTGTGGCGGCTGGTCTAGAACTTGGTTTATCTTACCCCACATTCCCATACGGACTTACCATAGCGCTTGCTGTCATGATTATTCATCATTCGATTATCGGTGTCATTGAAGGCGTTGCAACAGTGGTCATTCTCTTGACTTTACAACAGGCTCGACCAGACCTGCTTTCACTAAAACGGGTGGCACCCTTCATAACAGGCGACCTGCCACCTTTGGAGGGTAAGTAGTCATGCAGGATAAGTACAAAATCATCATAGGTGGATTCGTCGTTGCAATATTCTTCGTTATACTAGGTGTTGTTCTCTTAGGCTTCGCAAATGAAACCTTCGATGTGATTGCTGGATTATTCGGTGCACCTGAATGGGAAATATGGTTTCCACCACTTCCCGATTACGAGATGCCGGGGTTTGAAGGAAATATGTTGACAAATTTCGTCGTCGGTATTGCCTTCACAGCACTGATTCTGGTGTTGACATTCCTCATCGGGTGGCTTGTCACGCGTCGCCGGGCGAAAGGTTAAACCCTTTCGCCTTATTCCCTTTTTTTAGGAGCCCGTTTCTTGTTTAAGGAATTACTGAAAATTTTGGGTGACAGCCTACGCAACGAGGAGTATGCCAGCCGAAAGGGCCTTCTTCAGCTAGTTGATCCTAGGTTTAAGCTCGCTTGTTTCTTCAGCCTAATTACTGTGACAGTTCTTCTACGAAGTGTTCTCCAGTTTCTCATGATGCTACTTTTTCTTGTCGCCCTTGCTGGGGCATCTCGTGTGCCGCAGCGGGCTTTCTTTGGTCGCACATCCCTAGTCTTGGTGTTCTCGTTAGTCATTGTCTTGCCACTTCCTTTCATTACACCAGGAGCGCCATGGTTCACTTTTCCCATCGGTCCTTGGTTGGTTAGCCTAAGTTACGAGGGATTGTATTCAGCGGCTTTGTTCACAATGCGTGTCTGGGTCTCAGTAGGAGCTCTGACCTTGCTCACGCTAACGACCCGATTCACGACCCTCCTGCATGGAATGGAGCGCCTCCACTTCCCTCGACTGTTTATCCAATTGACCTCCCTTACTTATCGGTATATCTTCCTGTTTACCGATGAAGCATACAGGATGGGACTGGCAAAGGAGGCACGCACCGTAAGGAAAGAGAGGATTGTACGCTTCAGGACGCTGCGCACTATATCGAGTATGATTGGGACCCTCTTCATACGAGCTTTTGAGCGTGGCGAAAAGGTCTACCAGGCCATGTTGGCCCGAGGTTATTCGGGAGAGTCAAGGTTACTCACTCAGCTTCAAAGTGGCGCCAAGGATTGGTGCTTTGCCGTGGGTGCGTTGTTCTTAGCACTGCTAATATACTTCGCGCCATTCATTACTCCAGTCACTTTCATTGGAGGATGGTTCTAAAAATGGTTCACTGTGCCGTCGATCTACAAGGTGTTCAATATCGCTACCCAAATGGGTACATCGCATTCGATGAGGTTAATCTTCAGGTCGGTCTCCATGAGCGCGCCGTTATTCTGGGTGCTAATGGAGCCGGGAAGTCAACGCTCCTCTCAGTTATCAGTGGAGTTCTTGAGCCTACTAAAGGGAGCATACAAATTCTGCACCAAGAGCTAACACCAAAAACTAAGCGAAAAATACGTGCATCGGTTGGACTGGTCTTCCAAGAACCGGATAATCAGCTCTTCATGCCTTCAATCTGGGAGGATGTCGCCTTTGGACCACTCAACATGGGTCTTTCTGAAGAGGAGGTGCGACACCGAGTTGACGAGGCGCTGGAAATAGTGGGAATAGCTAGCCTTCGTGACAAGCCACCCCATCATCTTTCTGTTGGTGAGAAGAAGAGAGCCGCTATCGCCACAGTCCTAGCTATGCGTCCGAAGATTCTAATTCTTGACGAGCCTACTGCCCACCTCGACCCTAAGAGCCGTGCGGACTTCATTAAATTTCTAACCAAGCTGCACAAACAGGGCGACCTTACACTAATCACGGCTACTCATGATGTCGACAGTGTACCTCTACTAGCTGACCGGGCGTATGTCCTCAACAAAGGACGTATAACCGCAAGGGGAACAGTAGCATCGGTCTTTTCCGACACAAAAACGTTAGCGAAAGCCCGTCTCAGCCCACCAACCGTGGCTAGACTCTTTCAACAAATACCCTGGTTAACCGACGCCCAAGGCAGCCAGCCTCTCCCCATGTCGATTAGAGAAGCAGTCAAAATCCTCCGCCAGCAAAGGTTTCGGTGAAAATAACGCTTAAGGAAAAAACGCTTAAGGAACCAATCAAACCCTTGACCTAGCCAATTTTCCATTATTGGAGGAAATCTATTGCCTGATGATATCACCGACTCTTTTGATCGTATGGAATTTGGCGCGTACACACTTGGTGACCGTAAGCCCTTCGCCTCACCAGGCACCACTCCAAAGTGGACGCGAAAACTTCCATTCGAAGTAACCCATCTCAAATTAAATCTAACCTTCAAGAAACTAGAGGACAGATCTTTAAGCGGTCTTTGCGCCATCAGCATCAAGGCTGTGAAGGATGGCGCTCAGCGTATCACCTTCGATGCCATCAAGCTGCATATAGAGTCTGTCCAGGACTCCAAAGGTAGAGACCTTGACTACGATTATAATGAAGAAAAGCTCACCGTAACATTGACCAAAGCCCTCCCTCGAGGACTTGATGAAACCATCGTCATCA